>NZ_JBHYXD010000063.1:0-53028 GCF_042751995.1 Streptomyces sp. NPDC059371
ACCCCCCCCCCCCCCCCCCGCCCCCCGCCCCCCCCCCCCCCCCCCCCCCCCCTCGGCTGTCGGGCGCGAATACCGGCTGCCCGGCTTCAGGCGTCCGTCTCTTCGAGCGCGGCCAGCACGGCCGGTACCGGAATGCGCCCGGAGGCGACCAGCTGGGCGCCGCCGCGTCGCAGCGCGGCGGCGAAGGGCGCCGCCCACAGGTTCTCGTAGACCAGGATTCCGGCGGAGTTTCCGGGCTCCAGCGCCTTCCCGGCCTCCGCGATGTCGTCCTCGCCGAGCAGTCCGGAGGACACGCCCTCGAACACGGCGAGGTCGAGGGCTCCGTCGCCGTCGAAGTCGGCGACCTCCATGCCGACCACGGACCCGTCCTCGTCCTTTCTCACGAACAGAAGGTCGAGAATCCGAATGATGCCGCGGTCGACCAGATCGACCAGGATCGGAAGTCCCTCACCGGTCATTCGGTTACCGGGAAACTCCACGACGATATAATCGATCGGTCCCATCTCGACGAATGCATCTTCGCTCACGGCTTCACCCCTGCGTGGTCATGGTTTTACCCTGCCCCTGGTCAATGCCATTGCAGCACCGGTCGGAAGCGGCCGCATTTCGGTACGGCACCCCTGCGAGCCCCCGGTGAGGGAGCCGTTCGGGTGGTTCCGGGGAGGGTCACGCGGTGAGCTGGTAGATGCTCTTGCCGACCAGCCACAGCCCCAGGAACAGGAACAGCGACACCAGCGCCTGGTCCTGGTGCCGCTCCATCCAGGCACGCAGCTTCCCGAGCCGGACGCGGGCCGACCGCGGGGCGAACGTCGCGTAGAGCTCCATCGCCAGAATGCTGGAACTGGCCAGCAGCACGTAGCCCATCAGGGCCGCGTACGTCGCGGCGTGGTTGAGGTTCGCGTCCACGACGGTGGAGGCTCCGGCCGCGATCATCCCCCACGGCTGGAGCAGCAGCGCCAGGCCGGCCGCCGTCCAGGGGGAGATGTGTTCGATCCGGGACATGAAGCCGGAGGACTTCGGCCGCTTGCCCATGTTGCGCCGTCGGTGTTCCGCGTAGAGGACGAGTCCGAGGCCGACGGCCAGTTTCCCGGCCAGCGCGGCCGTGGAGGGCACGGATTTGGGGGCCGGTGGCTCGCCGCCGGTCATGAGCAGTACGGCGGCGATGATCGCGACGAAGGAGGCCAGCCAGGTCAGGATGAAGGCGAGACCCTTCCAGATTCCCCTGTCCGCGGCGAGCACCAGCACGAATCCGGTGATCGGCAGGGGGTCCAGGGCGATCGCCAGAGCGATGAGAAGCAGGTCAAGGACCATCGCCGCCCCCGCGTGGTCTCGCGCGGCCGAGCGCCGCGGTTTCGCGCATGCCCCAATCGTCACCTCCCCCCTGCGCGTCCACAAATCCGGTGGCCCGCCCGGCACATCGAAGCCCGGCACCTCCCCGTACGACCGGACGGCAGCCTCCCCGTACGGCCCAACGCCGCCCGTGCCGCGGGGCTCGCGGCCCGGGCGGACGGCACGCTGTTAGCGCGGCCACCCTATGGGTGCCCGGCCAGGGCGACACGGGGAGCGGCATGCGCGCAGACGAGGAACCCGGCTCGACCGGCGGCAGCCGGAGCCGTCGGCGCGAGCGCGTGGCGGCGCTGAAGGCCCGGCTCCTGGGACTGCGCGCGGGCGCCGAGACGCGGTTCCCGGTGATCACCCGCCTCGTCTCGCACATCGCCGCGGTGAACCTGCTGGACTCCGCGACGCGGCTCGCCGCGCAGGCGTTCCTGACCGCGGTTCCGCTGCTCTTCGTGGTCGCCTCGTTCGCCCCTTCGTCGGTGCGCGACGAGATCATCGACTCGGTGCGGGACATCCTCGGCATCACCGGCGCCGCCGAAAAGGAACTGAAGAAGGTGTCCGGGGCGAACTCCGCGAGCCTGCGCCAGAGCGTCGGGTTGGTCAGCCTGCTGATGGTCCTGCTCTCCGCCACCGCGTGCAGCAGGGCGATGCAACGGCTCTGCCAGCGCGCCTGGCTGCTGCCGGGCGCGAGCGCGCGCCTCGCCGTCTGGCGCTGGTTCGTGTGGATCGGGACCATGCTCGTCGTCATCGCGCTGCAGGGACCGCTGCGCACCGGATTCGGTGTGGGCTCCTGGCTCGGTATCCCGCTGCTCCTGATCACCGAGGTCGGTGTCTGGTGGTGGACGCAGCATCTGCTGCTCGCGGGGCGCGTCCCCTGGCCGCCGCTGCTGCCCGGGGCGATCCTGACCGGGGTGGCCCTCACCGTGCTGTCGGTGGTCGCCAAGCTGTACGTGCCCAAAGCGCTCAACCACAGCCTGGAGCGCTACGGATCGCTGGGCGCGGTCTTCACCGTGCTGTCCTGGCTGATCGGACTGTGCGTCGTCATCTCCGCGGGCATCACCGTGGGCGCCGTCATCGCCCGGGAACCCGCGGTGGCCCGCCGTCTGGGCTCGGCCGACTAGCTCAACTCGCCGGACATATCACCCAGGGCTACCTTGGTGATCCGGGCCGGACGCCCCTCCACGGGGCGGGCCCCGACCACGATCCGAGGACGGCGACCGGCGGAGTCGACCGCCGGGCGCCAACCGGCGCCAGCCGCGTCGGCGACACATCGCGGAGCGTCCCCCATGACCCCCAAGCATCCGGCTGGCAGCCGTCACCCGCACCACACCCCGGCGGAGCGTGCCGCGCTCGGCAAGGCCGCCCGGTCCGCCGTGCCGCGCTCCAGCCACGCCGACTTCACCCCCGCTCCGAAGCGGCCCGACCCGGTGGACATCGTGGAGGCGCAGTCCGCGACCCGGGTGTCCGAGCTCGTACCGATCCGCTACGGCAGGATGACGGAGTCGCCGTTCCGCTTCTACCGCGGGGCCGCCGCCATCATGGCCGCGGACCTCGCCGGCACCCCCCGGTCCGGGATCAGGGCGCAACTGTGCGGTGACGCGCACATGTTGAACTTCCGGCTGCTGGCCTCGCCGGAGCGCCGCATGATGTTCGACATCAACGACTTCGACGAGACGCTGCCCGGCCCCTGGGAGTGGGACGTCAAGCGGCTGTCCGCCAGCTTCGTCATCGCCGGCCGGGCGAACGGCTACAGCGCAAAGGAGCGTGCCGGCATCGTCCGTACGACGGTGCGGTCGTACCGCGAGTGGATGAGGCGTTTCGCCGGCCTGGGCAATCTCCCCGTCTGGTACACGCATTTCGACGAGGACTGGGTGCGGACGCACATCGCGGGGGAGCTGGGCTCGTCGGCCCGCGACCGCTGGAAGAAGACGACCGACAAGGCCCGCAGCCGGGACAGCCTCCAGGCGTTCAACAAGCTCACGCACATGGTCGACGGCCAGGCCCTGATCGCCGCGGATCCCCCGCTCGTCGTCCCGCTGCAGGATCTGCTTCCCGACATGGAGCGTGGTGCTCTGGAGAAGCAGCTCCGCCGGCTCATCGGGAGCTACGGCCGGAGCCTGAACTCGGACCGGCAGTTCCTGCTGGAGCAGTACCGGTTCGCCGACGTGGCCCGCAAGGTGGTCGGGGTCGGCAGCGTGGGAACCCGCTGCTGGATCATCCTCATGCTCGGCCGGGACGACTCGGATCCGCTGCTGCTGCAGGCCAAGGAGGCGGACGAGTCGGTGCTGGCGCCCTACGCCGGCGCGAGCGAGTACCGGACCCAGGGCGAGCGGGTGGTCGCCGGCCAGCGGCTCATGCAGGCCACCAGTGACATCTTCCTGGGCTGGGAGCGGGCCGAAGGCATCGACGGCCGCCGACGGGACTTCTACGTACGGCAGTTGCGGGACTGGAAGGGCATCGCGGAACCCGAACTGATGGTGCCGTCGGGCATGCGGGCCTTCGGCGAGCTGTGCGGTGCCACGCTGGCCCGCGCGCACGCGAGGTCGGGCGACCGGATCGCCATCGCCTCCTATCTGGGCGGGGGCGACGTCTTCGACCGCGCGCTCGTCCCGTTCGCCGAGGCGTACGCGGACCAGAACGAGAAGGACCACCGGGCACTCGTCGACGCCGTCCGTTCGGGGCGCGTCAAGGCCGAAGCGGCCTGACACCCCGGCACAGCCCTCGCGCCCCGCCGCGCCCTGCCCCCTGCCCGGCCCTTCCGGCTCTTCCGGCCCGACAAGGAGACCCGCATGGATCGCTATCCGCCCATCGCCGACCACGGCCTGGTCGGGGACCTGCAGACCGCGGCCCTGGTGTCGTCCCAGGGAGTGATCGACTGGTTCGCGGCACCGCGCTTCGACTCCCCCAGCGTCTTCGCCTCGCTGCTCGACCACGACGGCGGCGGATACTTCCGTCTCGCCCCCGAACACCCCGAGGGAACCTGGAAGCAGCTCTACTACCCGGACACCGCCGTCGTGGTGACCAGGTTCATGTCCCCGGACGGCGTGGGCGAGGTCCTCGATCACATGCCGGTCCTCCCGGGCCCGACGCCGAGCGACCGGCACAGTCTGGTGCGCATCGTCCGCTCGGTGCGCGGCACCGTGCACTTCGGTCTGGAGTGCCGGCCGCGCTTCGACTACGCGCGGGCGAGTCACGAACTCGACATCACCCCCCGTACGGCGGCGTTCAGGTCGCCGGTGGCGACCGCGTATCTCCAGGGCAACATCCCGCTCGAACGCGACGGCGACGACATCCGGGGCGGCATCACCCTGCAGAACGGCGAGACGGCCGCCGTCGTGTTCACGGTGTGCGGGCCGGGCGGCGAGGCCCCGCCGCCGCCCACCGTCGACGGGCTCACCGAGGAGCTCTGGAGCAACGTCGACTTCTGGCAGAAGTGGGTCCGCACCTCCAACTACCGAGGCCGCTGGACGGAGATGGTGCACCGCTCCGCGATCACCCTCAAGCTCCTGACGTACGCCCCGACCGGAGCGCCGGTCGCCGCCGCCACCATGGGACTGCCCGAGCAGATCGGCGGTGAGCGCAACTGGGACTACCGGTACACGTGGGTGCGGGACGGCTCACTGTCGGTGCGGGCGCTGCTCGACCTCGGTTTCGTGGAGGAGGCGACGCACTTCACACGCTGGCTGGGCGAGCGCCTCCAGGAGCGTGAGGGACCGGAGGACGAGCCCCTGCAGATCATGTACCGGGTCGACGGCGACCCGCATCTGACGGAGGAGGTCCTGGAGCACTTCGAGGGCTACCGGGGGTCGTACCCGGTACGCGCCGGGAACGGGGCCGCCGGCCAGTTGCAGCTCGACATCTACGGTGAGGCCCTCTACGCGCTGGCCGAGGGCCGCGCGGTGGGTGAACAGGGCGGCTACCACGGCTGGAAGGCGCTGAGCGGCATCCTCGACTGGCTCGCGGACTCCTGGGACCGCCCGGACGAGGGCATCTGGGAGACCCGGGGCGGGCGCAAGGACTTCACCTACAGCCGCGTCATGTGCTGGGCCGCCTTCGACCGGGGCCTGAAGCTGGCCGCGGACTTCAGCAGACCGGCCGACACGGCCCGCTGGACGAAGGCGCGGGACGACATCTTCGAACAGGTCATGGCGCGCGGCTGGGACGACACAGGTCAGGCGATGGTCCAGCACTACGGCGGTGACGTCCTGGACGCCTCCCTGCTGCTGGCGCCCCGCGTCGGCTTCGTCTTCGCGCGGAGCCCCGGCTGGCTGCGCACCCTGGACGCGATGGAGCGCGTCCTCGTCTCCGACAGCCTCGTCTACCGGTACGACCCCCAGGCCTCCCCGGACGGACTGCGCGGCGCGGAGGGAACGTTCAGCCTCTGCACGTTCCTGTACGTCGACGCGCTCGCCCGCGCGGGACGGCTCCCCCAAGCCCGCTACACCTTCGAGAAGATGCAGACGTACGCCAACCATGTCGGCCTGTTCGCCGAGGAGATCGGCCCGAGCGGGGAGCAACTGGGCAACTTCCCGCAGGCCTTCACCCATCTCTCCCTCATCATGGCCGCGACGACGCTGGACGAGGCGCTCGACGGGCCGCGGCCCTGAACGGCGGGATGTCCGGACCCTGCGGAAGCAGTTCCACGGTCACGAAGGACACCACGGCGGCGAGCACGATCACCGGCACCGTTCCCGAGTTGCCCACGAGGAGCACGACCAGCACGACACAGCTCACCGGCAGCCTGAGCGCGGCGGCCGACGCGGCGGCCATGCCCGCCGCCATCGCCGGCGCCACGCCGAACCCCGGGAGCGGTGCCAGCAGGGCGCCCGTCGCGCCGCCGAGGAACAGCGCGGGAAACACCGGACCGCCCCTGAGGGTGCCCAGACACAGCGCGTACGCGACGGACTTGAGCAGCACCACGGCCACGAGGCTGCCGACCGACCACGCGTGCGGGTGGGCGGCGAGCTGGGAGAGCGTGGTCTGGCCGGACAGGGCCACCTCGGCCGGCGAACGCCCGGTGAGGGCCGCGTAGAGCGCCGCGCAGCCGCCGGCGCCGAGCGCGCACAGCACCGTGGTCCGCATCGTGTGAGCGGACACGGCACGGGCCGCGTGGCGGCCACTCACGATGATCCAGTGGACGCCGACCCCGATGACCAGCGCCATGAGCACCGACCAGACCACGTCCCCGGTGTCCAGGGTCGAGGGCGCGGGGATCCCGATCCTGAGGCTGCCGGTCTGCAGTCCGGTCCAGCTGCCGAACCCGGTGAACACGATGGCGCCGACTCCGCTGGCCAGCAGCGCGGGCAGCATCACCGCGAACAGCTGCGGTCCGCCCACACCGGCGACCTCCATGAGCAGCACGGCGGCGACCAGAGGGCTGCCGAAGATCGCCGCGATGGCCGCGGCGGCGCCCGCGGCACCGAGCAGCGCCGTGCCCGCCGGGGTCGCGGGAGCCCGTACGAGATCCCGGAACAGCAGCGCGAGCCCTCCGCCGAGGGCGATCAGCGGCGACTCGGGGCCGAGCACGGCTCCCAGCGGAAGGCTGGCCAGCGCGGCGAGCGCGACGCCCGGCAGAGCGGATGTCGACGTCCCGCCGGCGTGCAGGCCCGAGGCCGGAATGTGTCCGCCCCGGCCCGGAAACCACAGCACGATCAGGCCCACCAGGATCCCTGCCAGCAGCATCGGGGGAAGCGGCCACCACCAAGGCGGATCCGACCACCCGAGATCGTGCGGCCACTGCTCCCACAGCAGATGTTCCAGCTCGTGGAGGAGCACCAGGAACCAGAACGCGGCGAGCGAGACCGGGACGCCGATCACGGCGCAGAACACCAGCGCCCGCTGGTACGCGGGCTGGACCAGCATGTTCCTGAGCTGCTCGGCCTCCGTGGGCTGGTTGCCCGGCGGGGACTCGGCCCCGCCGGACCGCTCCGCCGGAGCGGGCCCGGTCTCCTCGGACTTCGGCTCGGTGATGGGACTTCTCCTACGTGCGCTCGGAGGGGTGCTGTCGTGGGACGGGGCCGGGTGACGGCCGGTGCCGCGGGCCATACCGAGGCCCGGGCCCCGGCCGTGCCCCCTGCCCCTGGCCGTGCCCTGGCCGCGCCCTGGCCGTGGGACTCTGCCGTCGGGGCGCGAGCGTACCCACGGGATCCGCCGTTCCCGCGCGGCCCGCGCACCGGGCCCCGAATACCCTCCGGGTGGACGCGCGATCCGCACCCTCACGGCGCAACCCGCGCTGCCCGGCACCAGGGGTCCCGCTTCCCGCCGGCCGGTCCGTCGAACGGCCAACACCCCTTCCGTAAGGCCTGCTTCACCTACCGGAAGCGGGCCTGGACCGTTGCCGTGCGCCACGACGTCGGTGCCAACATCTCGTCCGTCCGTCTCGTACAACCCTTCGGATTCACCGGGAGTCTCCGGACCGTACTCATGTCACGGAGAGGAACTCATGTCCCGGTCGCATCACAAGCGCTCCCCGCGTTCCGTCGTCCTCGGCGCCACCGCCGTCGCGGCCGCCCTGGCCGGTGGTCTGCTCGTCACGCTGCCCGGCGCCGCCAGTGCCGCTCCCTCGGGCCTCGCCGACGACTTCAACGGTGACGGCTACAGGGATCTGGCGACCGGCGCCCCGGGTGCTGTCGCGAACGGGAAGGCGAAGGCGGGCGCCGTGGTGGTCAACTACGGCTCGGCGAGCGGTATCAGCGCCGCCCGCCACACGACCACGTCGCAAAGTTCCTCCGGCGTGCCGGGTACCTCCGAGACCTCCGACCGCTTCGGCACCGAGCTCGCGCACGGCGACCTCAACCGCGACGGCTACGGCGATCTCGTCGTGGGCACACCGCTGGAGGACGTCGGCAGCGACGCCGACGGCGGCTCGGTCACGATCCTGTGGGGCGGCTCGTCCGGCCTGTCGGGCGGCACGACGATCGGCGACCCGAACGCGTCGGGCCACGACCTGTTCGGCCGGTCCCTCGCGGTCGGCGACTTCACCGGCGACGGCAAGGCCGATCTGGCGGTCGGTTCCACCGGCAAGGACGTGTGGATCTTCAAGGGCGGCTTCACCAAGGCCGGCGGCGCGGCCGGCAAGCTGCGCTTCGATGCCTCGATCGAGTCGGGCGCGTACCCCAAGGGCGCCGTCCAGTTGGCGGCCGGGGACTTCGACGACGACGGCACGGACGACGTGGTGGTGGGTTCCTCCGCGGGCAACTTCGTCTACCGGGGCGCCTCGACCGGACCCACGCTCCAGACCGAGGCCGGCGCGGGGTACGCGGGCGCGTTCACCGTCGCCGACTTCGACCGGGACGGGCACGACGACCTGGTCGTCGGCACCGACTTCGTCGACATCCTGAACACCCCCGCGAAGGGCGGCTACGCCACCGTCTTCTACGGCGGCACGGCCGGCGTCGACACCACGCGCAGCGCCGTCTTCAGCCAGGACACGGCGGGTGTGCCGGGGTCGGACGAGTCCGACGACTGGTTCGGAGGCTCGCTCGCGGCGGGCGACGTCAACGGCGACGGCTACCCGGACCTCGCCGTCGGCGCGGACAACGAGTCCATCGGCTCGGCGGCCGGTGTCGGCAACGTCTGGGTGCTGCGCGGCGGCGCCTCCGGCCTGAAGGGGACCGGCGCCCAGTCCTTCAACCAGGGCACCGCGGGTGTACCGGGCGCGAACGAGCCGTCGGACGTGTTCGGCGGCGCCGTCCACCTCGCCGACCACAACAAGGACGGCCGCGCCGACCTGTCGGTGGGCGCGGGCGGCGAGAACAGCGACGACGGCGCCGTCTGGGTCCTGCGCGGCTCCACCGGCGGCATCACGACCACCGGCGCGGTGAGCTTCGGCGCGGCGTCGGTGGGCATCGGCAGGTCCGGGGACGACCCCATGTTCGGGGACATCATGTCGGGTTCCTGACCGGGACGGCCGCCCTCCTGGGTCGCGCGGTCAGGAAGGCGGCAGGGGCTGTTCCGTCCAGACGGTCTTGCCGTCGTGGGTGTAGCGGGTGCCCCACCGCTCCGTGAGCTGCGCGACCAGGAAGAGCCCGCGTCCGCCCTCGTCCGTGCTGAGGGCCCTTCGCAGGTGAGGGGACGTGTGGCTGGCGTCGGACACCTCACAGATCAAACAGTGCGTACGGATGAGGCGCAGGGTGACGGGGCCGTCCGCGTACCGGTAGGCGTTGGTGACGAGCTCGCTGGCGACCAGTTCGGTGGTGAAGGCCATGTCCGACAGCCCCCATTCGGCCAGTTTCGCCGTGGCCAGCTCCCTGGCGCGGGCGGCGGCGGTCGCTTCCAGAGGCAGGTGCCATGTGGCGAAATTCTCCGGTGGCAGTACCCGGGTGCGGGCCATGAGCAGCGCGATGTCGTCGGTGGGGCGGCGGTCCGTGGGCAGCAGCGCTTCGACCACCCCGTCGCAGGTGCCCTCCAGAGGATCGGCACAGCGGGCGATACATTCCCGCAGGTTCTCCAGCGCGGCATCGATGTCGCCGTCGCGCGCCTCCAGGAGGCCGTCGGTGTAGAGCGTGAGCACGCTGCCCTCGGGGAGGTCGAGGTCGTACATCTCGAACGGCAGTCCGCCCAGGCCGAGCGGTGGACCCGCGGGCAGGTCGAGCACGATCACCTGGCCGTCCGGGGTGGAGACCAGGGGTGCCGGGTGGCCGGCGCGTGCCAGGGAGCAATGCCGGGAGACCGGATCGTAGACCGCGTAGACGCACGTGGCCCCGACCATCTGCTCGATCGCCGACTGGTTGCCCTCGGCGTTCGTCTCCATCTCGGCGGCCAGCAGACTGACCAGGTCGTCCAGCCGGGCCACCACCTCGTCCGGTTCCAGGTCGAGGCTGGCCAGGGTGCGCACGGCGGCGCGCAGGCGCCCCATCGAGGCCGCGGCGTGGATTCCGTGGCCGACCACGTCTCCCACAACGAGGGCGACTCGGGCCCCTGACAACGGGATCACGTCGAACCAGTCACCACCGATGCCCGGCTCACCGCTCGCCGGGAGGTACCGGCAGGCCACCTCGACGGCCGGCAGGTCGGACACCGTGCCCGGCAGCAGACTGCGCTGCAGCGTCAGAGCGGCGCTCTGTTGCTGGGTGAAGCGGCGCGCGTTGTCGATACAGACGGCCGCACGCGAGGAGAACTCATGGGCCACTGCGGCATCGTCGTCCTCGAAGGGCTCCGAATGGCGCACGCGCCACAGGCTCACGACGCCCAGTATCAGGCCGCGTGCCATCAGGGGCACCGCGATCAGGGAATGAACGCCGAGACCCAGGGCGCCCTCGATCCGCCGCCGGTCGATGGCGTACCACTCGGGGCGCAGGGACAGCAGCCGTTCGAGAACCGGGCGCCGCTCGGCCAGGCACCGCGCCTGCGGAGACTCCGGAAGGAGCGGGACCACGTCGCCCTCCTGGAACGGAACCCGTGGTTCCGCGGGCGACAAGGCCACGCGCACGAGCGCACCTGTCACGTCCAAGGGCAGTTCGTCACCGAGTGTCACCGGCCTCAGGAGGTCCACCGAGCAGTGGTCGGCCAAGCCTGATGTGGCCACCTCGGCCAGTTCCCGGGCCGTCTGCGTCACGTCCAGTGAGGTTCCGATGCGGGCGCTCGCCTCGTTCAGCAGCGTCAGCCTGCGGCGGGCCCGGTAGCGCTGGGTCACGTCCTCGATCGTCTCCGCCACGCCGAGAACCCGGCCCGCGGAGTCTTCCATCCGGAACGCGGAGACGGACACCGTCCGTTCCCGGCCCGGAGCATGGCGTGTGCGGGCCGACTGCTCCGTGAAGATCAACGGCTCGCCGGTCTCCAGGACGTGGCGTACCCGCTCCTCGGCCGGACCCGCGTCCTCGTCGACCAGGAACTCACCCGAACGACGGCCCACCGTCGCCTCGGCTGTGATGCCGCTCGCCTTCTCGATCGCACGGTTGACCCGAATAACCTTCCGGTCCGGGCCGTGGATGGCCAGGCCGATCGGGGACCGGTGGTACAGGCCGTCCAGCAGCGCACGGTCCCGTTGCCAGGCGACGACTTCCGCGGCAGGGGCACCGACCAGGAACCACTCCTGCCGATCTCCGTCGCGGGTGATCGCACGCGCCCGGAAACCCATCTCCACACGGCGTCCGTCGTGGTGCCGGACCGGCAGGACGCCGAACCAGCCCCCTGCCCTCATGGCGTCCACGACGACGGACCGCGCGACGGGCAGGTCACAGGCGTCGACCAGGAGGTCCCGCCACGGCCGTCCGATCACTTCCTTTGCCGGGTAGCCCAGCACCTCCTGCGCACGTGCGCTCCAGCCGACCACTGTGCCGTGATCGTCGAGCACGGCCGAAGCGGCATGCCCGAGGGCGAACGGATCCTCCGGACTCTCGCTGAAATGCATCGAAGGCGTCCCCATAACCACCACTCTGTCTCCGTGAGTCCGATGTTCCTCCTCCCGGTCCCCATCCGCGACTCTCCGTGTCGCACCCCGATATCCAGTCGCTCCCGGCAGCTTGAGATCTGTCCGTGTCAGCGAGGGATACCCGCATCGTCCAGGTACCGGTGCATGGTTTTCACGGGGAGGCTTGGGTTGCCGAGGGCGTGGGAGGCGATCTCCGGATTCCGGCAGCTTCGAAGGACGAGGTCGACCGGCAGCGCGGGGTGCGCGGCCGCCATGGCACGAACACGCTTGTCGGGGTCGGCAAGCAGCCGGACCACAGCGTCGACGGGCGCTTCGGGGTCCAGCCCCACCAGCCGTCGTAGCTCTGGATTCGAGTCGTCGGCGAAGCGCTGCCCGCTGCCCGCGCCCGGGAAGTTCGGGTGGCCCTGCAGAGCGCCCTTGGTGATGACCTTGCAGTCCAGATACGTCTGCAGCACGACCTCGCCGTCGACGGTCGGTTGGTTCTCACACAGCAGGAGTCTTACGGCGTAGTCGTCGTCCTTCGAGAGCAGGTCGATGGCGTCGGCAGGCAGGTGCCGGCTGTAGGCGGCGCTGCGCCGTAGCAGGGTGTTGGCCGACTTGGCGCATTGGCGCAGGACGTCGGGATCAGCGCAGAGGCGAACCCATTCGACGGGATGGAGCCGGTCGGACGAGCTGATGGTGACATCGATGGCGGTGCGTTCGGCCTCCGTCAGTTCAGGGCGTACCGATACCGCCAGCCGGACTCCGTGCGCGTCGTCGTTCGCCAACGGTCGAACGATGTCGATGGGAACGTTGAGGTTGGCCGCCAACTCTCGGCGGTCCTGCTCCTCGGTGCTTGCCGCGAGCTGTTCGGCGGTCGACGTGCTCATGGCTCCGCACCGGACCACTTGCCACCGGTCGAGGCCGCCAATTCCCGCGTCGAGAAGAAAGTCCGTGCAGGCCGTGTCATCGCGGCAAGCCTCCATCATGGCCGCTCGGCGGACTTCGTCAGCGGCGTCGTGGAGCAGACGGCTTCGGGTGTCCTCGGACAGCAAGGTCCACTGGCGGCAGGCCGCCTGTCGGAGGTTCGCGTCCTGGTGGTCGGCAAGCCCGGCGACCAGGCTCGGGGCCGTGTCGTGGCAGAAGGCCGCGTTTCGGCGGACTCCCGGTTCCGGATCGGCGAGCAGCCGCCGCTGAGTGGCCAGGGGCAGGGGTGGCGTGGGGATGCGGAACCAGCCGGGTCCGAGGGCCAGCCCGAGGCGGACGCGTGGATCGGGATCGTCCACGAGCCTGGCACGTTGTTCCGCCGACACCGAGACGTTCTCCGTCAGCGCACTCCGCAGCCTGCGGTCGGGATGCGCGACGATGGCGTCGACCACCTCGTCCGGCAGAGCGCGCCAGGCGATCGTGTTCCAGGCCGCGGCGGCTTCCTCGCACAGCAGCCTGGTCAGGACGTCGGCCGGCGCTGCGGGATTTCGCGCGATCGCAGCGAGGGTCTCACGGTGACCGCGATCTCCATACATGGCGGGGCCTCCTCGTGCGCCGGCGACCGTCGCGGGCCCGCAGAGTGTGCGCATGTCACGTATACGAGGTCAACGTCGGTGATCACTCTCTGCCGCGCATCCGCAGAATGGCGAGCGGCCTTCCGGAGCGCTCCGGGTCCCAATCGATGCGGCCTTCGAGGTGCTGCGCTGCCGGGAAAGATCAAAGCGCGCCGGGGCCGACGAGCAACTCGCCGAAGGCTGCCCCGGGGCGTCATCTGGATGATGTACCGCTCCGGCTGGGGCACGAAGGAGGGTCAGGAGACCGTCCTCGCCGTCGAGATCACTCGCGACGGCTTCGACTGGGCGCTGCGCCATTCCTGCCTGTCGCATTACGTTCGCGGACTGCACCCCGATCGCGGCACCTGGCAGCGTGACCTCAAGCGCGCACCGGCCCGTGTCCAGTGGGATCCCGAACGCGACCCCGCCGACGCGGAACTCCTGGCCCACCTGAGTCCCTGACCGGCAACCCGGGCACAACCGCAGGCATCACCCACGGGTCACATGGCGGCGGTAAAGGTCTGTGAACGCTGCTTGATGATCCATGTCAAGCAGCGTTCACAGTCCTCTTCGCGGCTGACGCACCTCGCGGATCAACGCTGTGAAGGGCGACCACGTGTGCACTGCGGGCCGGTACAGCCCTGGAGGCTTCCTGTGGCCGGTCCGACCGGTGTCATGCGGAAGCCACCACCTCGCCGGCCATGACCCGGGGAGGGTTGGGGAGCAGTGACGCAAGGTTGTCCCGCACGAAGTCCGCAGCCCTCAAGATCGATTCCTCGGCACCGGCCTGGTCCTGGAAGACGCTGGTCGAGACCATCACTCCGTCCCCGGCATCGATCCAGTAGTAGGCCACGAAGCCGGAGACCTGGCGCATGAGTGCCACGAACCCCTCGTTCACGAGACGTGCCGCCTCGGCCGAATCGGTCACCCCTTCGTACCGCCGGACTGCTGCGTACATCGCCAAGCTCCTCACGGCGTTATGGGTTCGTTCTCTGCTGAGACGTCGTACCCCTGCGACGACCGCCTGGCTCATGAGGCGTCCGGCAGTCACCTGAAGGGCCGCCTTGGGTGATCCGAACGGCGGCCGCCGGCCCGGACACACGACCCTGCGCATGTCTGCCACGAGACGGCATCGGCATGGAGCAGAGCAGCCTCGGACGGTGACTGCCCGCAGCCCGGAAGAGGCTGTGAACGCGGCATGCCGATCCACGTCAAGGCGCGTTCACAGACCTTCGCATCGACGCCGATACTCACCCATCGGAAGGCTCTGCCGCTGTCAGCACAAGCACTCGTTCCGCATTGTGCGGTACGACCGCGGCTCGCGGCGGCGGAGCCTCCAGGGCCATGTGTGCCGACCCTGGTATCTCGACCACAACTGGGGCGTCGGTGGCAGCGGTTGGCGTGGTGCCTCTTCGCTGTCGCCGACCGTGGGAGAGCAGACCGCGCGGGATACAGATCCACGTCGTCGGTCATGCGGGCCATCATGCCGCGCCGACGCTCAGGCCGTGTCGCGCTTCGCGGCCGACGGAGAGGACGGTTGCTCGTCGCGGCTCTCCAATGTGAAGGCGTCGCGGCGAGCGAGGGTCACCGACAGAGGAAGACCCAGCCGCTCGGCCGCGCGTCGCCGGACACGCACCTGCGCTCGGGTCCGGGGCCGGAAGGAGGGGAGCCGCGAACAGCCGCAGCCAGGGCGGTGATCGTAGGTCAGTCCCTCCGCGAGCACTGTCGCAACGACGGACCATGCCTTCGTGTCGCGTCGCCGGGGCGCGGCGAAGTCGTAGCCGGCGAAGACGAGCTGTTCACGGCAGCCAGGACAGATGCGCTTCCGGATCGGCCACGCGCTGCCCTTGAAGGCGAGCCGACACGCAACACACACATAGTGCCGAAAGGCGCCGTTGAACGCGTGGTAGCACATGGTCCGACAGGGTA
This sequence comes from Streptomyces sp. NPDC059371, assembly GCF_042751995.1. NCBI lineage: Bacteria > Bacillati > Actinomycetota > Actinomycetes > Kitasatosporales > Streptomycetaceae > Streptomyces > Streptomyces sp. NPDC059371. The sequence continues at coordinate 15,160 of NZ_JBHYXD010000063.1, forward strand.
CGCATCGTCCGCGGGCGGGCCCAAGCAGATTCCTGGTGCCCGATCCGGCCAGCCAGCCGCCTGTCGGTCGCTGTGGCGGACGAGGGGTGTGGATGAGCCAACAGCGGGGCAGTCCTTGGCCGCCGCGTCGTGGCCGGTGACCTCCTGGGCGAAGCAGCCGCAGGACTTCGGAGAGGTCCCAGCGCTGGGCGTAGTCCACGGCCGGGCTTGTCCACCCGTGACCCACCTCAAGCCAAACAGAGCATCGACTCTGTATGGTGAGTTCTGCAAGCAGAGCAGCGATTCCTTTTGCTGGAGGGTGCGGTGCCGCGGCTTACCGACGCACGCAAGGAACTTCGGCGCGCCCAGATCACCGAGGCCGCCGTACGCTGCTTCAGCCGCAACGGCCTGGAGCGGACCTCGATCGCCGACATCACGGCCGAGTCCGGCCTCTCGAACGGCTCCATCTACGCCCACTACAGCAGCAAGGCTGACTTGGTCCAGGCCTCCGCCCACGCGGTGCTCACCAAGCGCGCCGAAGCCCTCGGCGACTACGCCGCGAGCGACACCCCGCCTGACCCCGACGAACTGCTCGCCCTCCTGATCGCCGCGATCGACCCCGCCGAAGCCCGCGTCGGCGTGCAGACCTGGGGCGAGGCGACCACCAACCCGGCCATCCACGGCATCGTCGTCGACACGATCGACCGGTTGCGCGCCATGGTGCACGACTGCGTCATGGCCCACCTGGTCAAGGTCGAGCACCTCGACCCGGCCGAGGCCCAGGAGCAGGTCATCCCGATCGTCGACCGGGTGATGCCGCTCTACCTGGCCGAACTGCTGCGCACCGCCTTGCGATCACCGACCGAGGAGACAGCGCCATGACCACCTCGACCGCTTCGTTAGCCGCCCGCACCGTTTTCCGGATCGGCTACGGAGCCTTGCAGCTCGAGCGTCTGCACGACCGCCGCGGCGACGCCGTCGCGCTGCTGCGCCGCGCGGTCGAGCTGGGCGTCGACCACGTGGACACCGCCGAGTTCTACGGCTTCGGTTTCGCCAACGACGTGATCCGCGAGGCGCTGCGCCCCGAGGACGGCGTCCTGGTCGTCACGAAGGTCGGTGCCGATCCCGACCCGGGCGGGCCACTGCCGCTGCGTCTGGCGCAGCGGCCCGAACAGCTGCGCGCCGGTGTCGAGGACAACCTGCGAAGCCTCGGCACCGACCAGCTCCCGGTGGTCAACCTGCGCCGTCTCGACTCCGGCCCCGGCCTGCGCCCTGACGGCGATCAAGTCGTCGACCTCGACGACCAACTCGCGGTGATGACCGCCCTGCGCGACGAGGGCAAGATCGGCGCGATCGGCCTGAGCAGCGTCACCCTCGACGGCCTGCGCCGCGCCCTGCCCGCCGGCGTCGTCTGCGTCCAGAACGCCTACAGCCTCGTCTCCCGCGACGACGAGGACATGCTGCGGCTTTGCGCGGCCGAGGGCATCGCCTGGGTGCCGTTCTTCCCGCTCGGCGGGGCCTTCCCCGGCCTGCCCAAAGCAATCGACGAGCCGGCGGTGCACGCCGTGGCCGAGTCCCTGGGCGTCACACCCTCCCAGGTCGGCCTTGCCTGGCTGCTGCACCACGCCCCGAACGTGCTGCTCATCCCCGGTACCGCCAACGCCGTCCACCTCGAAGCCAACATCGAGGCCGGCGAGATCGCCCTCGACGCCGCCACCCTGGCCACCCTCGATGCCATCGAGTCCCGCTCCAGCGAAGTCCCCATCGGCTGACCGGAACCAACCAGGCCCGGCTCGCGGCCGCGGCCCGGGCGCCCTGCCACGGCACACAGCCCATATACGCCAAGGATCTAAGGACAGATCATGAAAGCCATCATCTACCGCGACAACGGCGGCCCCGAGGTTCTTCAGTTAGTCGACCGCGACCTGCCCGTGCCTGGCCCCGGCGAGGTCCGTGTCCGGGTCGCCGTGTCCGGAGTCAACCCGACCGACTGGCAAGCACGCTCAGGCGTCGCCCATGCCAAGCTGTTCGCCGAGGTCACCCCGCACCTGGACGGTGCCGGCGTGATCGACGCCGTGGGCGAGGGGGTCGAACAGAGCCGGGCCGGCGAGCGGGTCTGGCTGTACATGGCCGCCGCCGGGCGGCCCACCGGCACCGCCGCCGAGTACACCGTCGTACCCGCCGAGCGGGCCGTGTCGCTGCCCGACGATACCGGCTTCGACCTCGGTGCCTCACTCGGCGTCCCCGCGCTGACCGCTCATCGCGCGCTCACCGTCGCCGAGGACGGACCCGGCCGTCTCCGTCCCGGGGCGCTCGACGACCAGGTCGTGCTCGCCGCGGGCGGGGCCGGGGCGGTCGGGCACGCCGTGATCCAGCTCGCCCGCTGGGCCGGCGCCACCGTGATCAGCACGGTCAGCGGCCCGGAGAAGGCCCGGCTGGCCACCGCCGCCGGCGCCCATCACGTGATCAACTACCGCGAAGGCGACCCGGCCACCGAGATCCGCAAGATCGCCCCGGACGGCGTCGACATCATCGCCGAGGTGGCACTCGGCGCGAACCTCGCACTGGACCTGGCTGTGCTGCGGACGCGCGGCACGATCGCGACCTACGCCAACGACGGCGGCAAGCCGGTCGAACTGAACGTACTGCAGAACATGGTGCTCAACACACGCCTTCAGTTCCTGGTGCTCTACACGGCCGGTCCGGAGGCACGCGCCGCGGCCGTCGAGGACGTCGCCGCCGCGGTCCGCGACGGCGCCCTGCCGGTCGGCGAAGAACACGGCCTGCCACTGCTACGCCTCCCGCTCCACCGCACCGCCGACGCACACCGGGCAGTGGAAAGCGGTGCGGTCGGCAAAGTCCTGGTGGACATCACGTCCTGACCCATAGCCGGCCGCCGTGCCGACACCTGCGCGTAGCCGCAATCCGCACGCCACAGCTCCCCCAGCCGCAGGCTCGCCGCGAAGATCCGACCCCGGACCGGCGCCGGGACCTGGGGATGCCGTCTTCAACCAGCGGCAGGTGCCGCTGCTGCCGGCGGATCTCGACCGGCTTCCTGCTGACCTGGGCAGCGACTGGGTCAGCAGGCCCGCGAGCTGTGTCAGGTCGTCGAGCGCGGGCTGCACCTGTATCTGTGGTTCATCGGCGACTGACCGCGGTCGGCGAACTGGTCCGCTGCGGCAGCGAGTTCGACGGCATGGACCATCATGGCGCGGATGCGGGACGCCCCGGCGGGTCCGACCTCCGGGACGTGGAAGGCCAGTTCCGGCCCCTGGCGAACCGCCTGTTGAGGTCTGTGAACGCGGCATGACGATCCATGTCATCCTGTCCCGCGCCCAGATATCCGGTCGCTCCAAGCAGGCGCGCGCCGTACCTTCATGTCCATGAACAGGCCTCTCGTCGCCATCCTCAGTGGGGCGGGCATCTCCACCGACTCCGGGATCCCCGACTATCGCGGGCCCAACGGGCTATGGCGGACGGATCCCGAGGCCGAGAAGCTCGTGACGTACGAGTACTACATGGGTGATCCGGAGATCAGGCGACGGGCCTGGCTGATGCGGCGGGATGCCGGTGCGCTGGGGGCCGAGCCCAACGCCGCGCACCGGGCCGTCGCCGAGCTGGAGCGGGCCGGGGTGCCCGTGCGGGTCCTCACCCAGAACGTCGACGGGCTGCACCAGCTCGCTGGCATGCCCGCCCGCAAAGTGCTCGAACTGCACGGAACCGCAAGGACGGTGGTGTGCATGGAGTGCCACGCGAAGACACCCATGGAGGACGCCCTCGCCCGGGTCGACGCCGGTGAGCACGACCCGGACTGCCCGACGTGCGGCGGCATCCTCAAGCCGGCGACCGTCATGTTCGGTGAGCGACTCGACCCGGTCGTCCTCGGCCAGGCCGCCGCCATCGCCAAGGCCTGCCAGGTGTTCATCGCGGTCGGCAGCAGTCTGCAGGTCCAGCCGGCGGCGGGCCTCGCGGGCGTCGCCGCCGACCACGGCGCCCGGCTCGTCGTCGTCAACGCCGAGCCGACCCCGTACGACGAACTCGCCGACGAGATCGTCCGCGAACCCATCGGCACCGCCCTGCCGCAGCTGCTGCGCCGGCTGCGCGCGTCGCACCGATAGCCACGAATGCCTTGTCCAGCTGCAATGCGGCAAGGTCGGCTGCTCCGACTCATCGTCGGCCGGCCGCGCGCGGGCGTTTGCCCCGCTCCCCCGTCGCGGCCTTGAGGGAGATCAGCACCACCCACCACGACTTCGCGCTCGTCGGGGACACGAAGGCAAGCGGCACCGCGATGGCGAAGACCACCACCGTCGACGCCGGATCGGCCACATCATTGCGGGCGACGGAGTCGGGCAGTGCTGCACGAAATGCCGTTCCGGCGCTCCCAGGGGTCCGTTCGAAGTACCGTCGGGAGCGGCGGGCCGCTAGGTGGCAGGGCCTGCTCCTACGTTCGATCCCATGACGAACGCGTTCACAGACCATGCGCAGACGCTCACCCGACGGGGCGCGCTCGCCGGGCTCGCGGCAGGGGCAGGGACGGTCGCGCTGTCCGCGGCGCCAATCGCCTCGGCGAGCTCGGCACCGGCGTTCGCGGCAGAGCGTGACGCCCACCCGTCGGCTCCCGCACCCGCACCCGCACCCGACGCGTCGCCGACGCCCGGTGTCATGCAGTTGTTCACGGACCCGGGGCTCAATTTCAACGCGCTGCTCGCGCTCGGGGGCGCCGGGTTCGGCGCGGCCGAGGTCGGGGAGGTGCTGACCGCCGTCAACGCCATCAACGCCGCCGGGGCGAGCGAGCAGACCTATACCGCGGAGTTCCGCCGCTGGGGCGACCGGCTGACGACCACCGCCTCGCCTCACGAGCAGACACACCGCGCTCACTCGCTGCGCGCCGCCCAGTACTACGGGCAGGCGCTGTTCTTCGTGCTCGGCTCGGAGACCCCGGGTGACGAGAAGAGGCTCTATCTGGCGGGGCGCCGATCCTGGGACACCTTCGCACGGCTGTGCACGCCGTCGGCGATCACCGACCAGGTCCCGTACCAGGTCCCGTACCAGGGCAGGACCTCGATTCCTGTCTGGTTCTTCCGCCCCGACGACTCGGGAAGACCCCGGCCGACCGTCATCCTCACGAACGGGAGCGACGGCCCGAACGTCGACATGTGGACCTACGGGGTCTCCGCCGCGCTCGCCCGCGGCTGGAACGCGCTCGTCTACGACGGCCCGGGCCAGGGCCAGTTGCTCTTCGTCGACCAACTCGTCTTCAGCCCACGCTGGGAGCAGGTGGTCTCGCCGCTCGTGGACTGGCTGGAGCGCCGCAGGGACGTCGACGCCCGTCGGATCGCGCTGACCGGCCTCTCCATGGGCGGTGACCTCGCACCACGCGCCGCGGCCTTCGAGCACCGGATCGCCGCACTGGCCGCGCTGCCGGGCTGTCTCTCCCCGTGGCTGGGCTTCCCGGCGGAGCTTCGGGACATCGTGACGCCGGACAAGGCGGAGACCAACCGTATCTGGAACGAGGAGGTCGCCCCCGGACTGACGCCGTCCGAGCAGTTCGTCCTCAAGAAGCGGATCGAGCCCTTCTCGATCCCGGCGATGCTCGCCGCCCGGCAGGGCCGGCTCTTCACCGACTTCTGGACACCGGCCCAGCGGATCATGGCACTCGACATCACCCGGATCGTGGGCCGCATCAAGTGCCCCACACTGGTCCTCGACTACGACGACGAGAGCTTCTACCCGGGTCAGCCACGCGAGTTCTTCGAACTGCTGCGCACCCGGAAGGAGTTCCGGCTGATGCGGGCGGCCACCGGTGCCCAGCTGCACTGCTCGCCGATGGCGCCGCAACAGCACTGCGAGGTGGTCTTCGACTGGCTGGAGGACACCCTGGGCCGGGGCGAGCGCGATTAGTCGGCATCAGATCAGGCACCGCCCTGCCGCAGCTGCTGCGCCGGGTCGGCGCGGGCAGTGGGCAAGTGCCTTGACATGAGGCCTTGTTCGCGCGGCCCGCGTACCGCCGCATGGTCCGAACGACAGACCCTAGGCCGTATCCGCAAAGTCGCGCCTGCCCGGCGGGCGGACGACGCGACTTTGCGGACACGACCCTAGGGGCGGATCCCGTCGCAGGTGATGGGGAGGTGGCGCGGGCCGCGCAGTACGGCGTTCTGGCGGTACGGGGGGATCTCCTCCAGCAGACGGGGGTTCTCCAGCCTCCGGGCCAGTTCCGACAGGGCGAACTGGGCCTCCAGCCGGGCCAGCGGTGCGCCGAAGCAACTGTGGATGCCGCTGCCGAGGCCGAGGTGCTGGATGTCCTTGCGGTCCGGGTCGAAGCGGTCCGGGTCCTCGAAGCGCCGGGGATCGCGGTTGCCCGACGCGAGGACCAGCCAGATGGGTGCGCCCCTGGGGATGGTGACCCCGCGGACCTCGATGTCGGCGAGGGCGGTGCGCTGCGGCACCAGTTGCACCGGCGGTTCGAAGCGCAGCAGCTCCTCGACGACGGGCACGGCCAGCCGCGGATCGGCGCGCAGCCGCTGGAGTACGCCGGGATTGCGCAGCAGGGTCAGCATCCCGTTGGTGATCAGGTTGACCGTGGTCTCGTGCCCGGCGATCAGCAGCAGCGCCGCGGTGCTGAGCAGTTCCATCGTGGTCATGGGACCGTCCTCCCCCTCAGCGGTGGCCAGTTGGGAGAGCATGTCCTCCCCGGGGTTCTTGCGGCGCTCCTCGATCAGGCCGGCCAGATACATGCCCAACTGCATCCGGGCGTCCTGCGTGTCCTCGCCCCGCTCGGCGGGACCGGCGTCCGGGTCGGGGTCCAGGCTGGCGGCGAGGGTGTCCGCCCAGACGTGGAAGCGGGCCTCGTCCTCGCGCGGCACGCCGAGCAGCCGGCAGATCACCGTCACCGGGAAGGGGTACGAGAACTGCTCGACCAGGTCGATCCGTGCCGGGTCGCCGATGCCGTCGATGAGACCGGTGACGATGTCGTGGAGTTCTCCGCGCATCCCGTCGACCCGGTGGGGTGAGTGCGGCGGGCCGAAGGGGCGGTTCGTCATGCGCCGCAGCCGGTCGTGCTCCGGCGGGTCGAGCCGCAGGAAGCTCGGTGGGAGGGTGCTCTCCTCCGGGGGCGCCTCCGAGGCCAGCGGGTCGGCCGCGTTCGAGGCCAGGTTGCGGGCGTCGGAGCTGATCCGGGGATCGTGCAGCAGGCCGCGGATCTCGTAGTACGTGCTGATCACGTACGGCCCGCCGGCCTCGTGGTGGACCGGCGTCCTCCGCAGTTCCTTGTAGATCGGGTACGGGTCGGCCCGGTTGGCGTAGTCCAGGATCTGGTGCAGCAGGGATGGTGTCATGGCGGGTCCTAGAGTCCTCGTGGCCGTGCGGTCAGTGCGCCGGGGTGAACGTCATCCGACGGTCGGCGGGCGAGTATCCGCTGAGGGTCACGGTGGGGCCGTGGGTGGGAACCGAGGGGTCGGGGAAGTCCGCGTCGAGCGGCCGCCGTCCCTCCGGGCGCCGGTCGACCGTGGCGAACGGCGGCGGGAACGGCGCGGTGGTCTCGATCAGCTCCTGGTAGAACGGCAGCCACCGGCCGTGGTCGAAGGCGACGGCGCCGATGACACGTCCCTGGTACCCGTAGACACCGAGGAACCGGTGGTCCGCCAGTGAGCCCTGGGAGATGAGGATCTCCGTACCCATCGACGGGATCCCGACGGATTTGATGTTGATGCCGAACTGCGAGGACCAGAACGCCGGCACCTCCAGGTGGGGCAGCCGGTCATGGCTTTCGCTGAGCATGTTGTGCGCCGCGATCCGGGCCTGTGAGACGGCGTTGCCCCAGTGCTCCAGGGAGAGGAACTGGTAGCCGAACAGGGCGTGCGGGCTGCGGGCGACGTCGCCGGCCGCGTAGATGTCGTCGGTGACGATCCCGCGGATGTCGAAGGCGCGGCAGCCGGCGTCGCAGGCGATGCCGCGGGGTCCGGCGCCGAGTCCGGACCCGGCGAGCCACTCGGTGTTGCGGAGGGCGCCGAGCGAGACGATCACCACGTCGGCCTCGACGGTGGAGCCGTCGGACAGATGCGCGGCGCGCACCCTTCCCGAGGCGTCGCCCTCCAGACGGGTCACCATGACCCCGCACCGCAGGTCCACCCCGTGCTCGCGGTGCATCTCGGCGGCGACCGCGCCGACCACTCCGCCGAGCGCGCCGACCAGGGGTGCGGCACCGCGTTCGGCGACGGTGACGGGGAGGCCGCGTTCGCGACAGGCGGAGGCGATCTCCGAGCCGGTGAATCCGGCCCCGATGACGAGGACCCGCCGGGGGCCCGCATCGAGGTGCCGCGCGAGGGCGGCGCTGTCGTCCCGGCCGCGCAGCACGAAGACGCCGTCGAGGTCCGCCTCGTCCTCGTGCGGCCACGGTCGCGCCCGGGTGCCGGTGGCGATCAGCAGCCGGTCGTACGGCACCTCGTCGCCGTCGGCCAGGCGCACCCGTCCGGTGGCCATGTCCAGTCCGGTGGCCGCGGTGCCGAGCCGCCAGGTCGCGTCGACGGCCCGGAGCCTGGGCAGCGCGGTGCGGTCGGCGCCCGCCCTGCCGAGCAGCACCTGCTTGGACAGCGGGGGCCGGTCGTACGGTTCGCAGGGCTCGTCGCCGATCAGGGTCAGGGCCCCGGCGAAGCCCTTGTCCCGCAGGGTTTCGGCGGCCCGCAGGCCGGCCAGCGAGGCGCCGACGACGACGATGCGGCCGTCGCGCTTGAGCCGTTCCAGGGATCCGTCACCGGGCACCGGACACCGCCCCGGCCGGTACGTCCGCGGCGCGTTCCGTGCCGTCGGCCTCCGCGCCCCTGGGTTCCACCGCGCCGGGTTCGACGGCGTCGACGAGGACGGCCTGGACGGGGCAGGCCGCGGCGGCCCGAGCCAGCTTCTCGCGGTGCGCGTCGTCGGCGTCCGGGTCGTACAGCAGTGCCTCCTCGCCGTGCATGGCGAAGATCTCGGGGGCGAGGAACGCGCACTGCGCGTACCCCTGGCACCGGTTCAGATCGACGGCAATCCTTACCACGGGATCGGTCCTCTCCAATGGCCCGTTCAACCCTCCTGCGACCACTGTCGGTGACCGGACGGGAAGCCGCGACGAGGGGATGACCGTTCGAGTGAGCGCTACGGCCGGGTCGGGCCGCAGTGGCGGGGCGTGCCGGAAAATCGGACCAGGGGCGGCCTTCCGTGCCGGGAAGGTCAGGCGGGGGCGGTCCTCGGTGCCGCGGCGGGCGGCCGGCCCCACAGGATGTTCAGGCTGAGGAGCAGCGCCCAGGCCGGGAAGACCATCTCGGACCAGGGCACGCCCGATCCCGCCACGAGCAGGGTCAGTCCCGCGAGGTAGCCGATGGCGACGAGCGGGCGCGGGAGGGCGCCCAGCCGGCGGCCGATGGTCGAGGTCGCGATGATGAACACCGCCGCCATGCGCATGGCGTACGTGGTCAGCAGGGCGTACGCGAAGTGGCTGCCGAAGGTCGAGTCCTGCGTGCCGTCGCCGAGCACGGTCCCGGCCGCCGCGGCGGCGCCGAACAGCGTGGCGACGAAGACCACGCCGCTGCCCAGGAACACGGTGGCGACGAACCGGTCCTCGGCCCGGCCGCCCTGCTCGCGGAGGGCACCCATGAACCACAGGAACGCGATCCCGGCGAACGGCACCAGTTCCAGCGCCGTCCGCAGGCCACCGCGCTGTCCGGCGTCGAGGGTCACGTCGTCCCCGCCGCCGGGCAGAGCGGTGCGCACCAGCGTGATCGCGGCGGCCGTCAGGACGGCGAACACCACCCCGGCCACCCCGGCGGCCCGGCGCGTCGCGAGGCGCTTGTGCTTCCGCTCCATGGTCTCCCGCTTTCTGCCTGCTCTCTCCTTCGTACAGACATCAGCGATCGCGGGGCCACGCCACCGGGGTCACCCGGGAGGAACACCGCGGTGCGCCATACAGGTCACGAGTGCGCTCTCACCTCGACGGAGAGGTCGTTGTCGACGGTGTAGTAGGGGCGCAGGGCGGCACCGCCGACGTCGGCCGTCGGGTAGACGACTATCTCCTTGCGGTCCGCCAGGTCGTCGAGAAGACGGCCGACGCGTATCCGGGGTACCTGGGCCGCGGGACGGACGAAGACGTCCCAGACACCGGCCGCCGATGGTGTCCCGCCGGCCAGTTCCGCGTAGTCGACGGTGAAGGAGAGGCTCCGTCCCTCGTCCTCGGCACGCGGCTCCACGGTGCGAGCGGTGGCACCGGCACCCCGTAGCCGCAGGCTCACGACGGCCCCCTCCTGGAGTGAGGCACCGTGCAGGCGTGCCCTGACCGTCATCGAGCCACCGGTGACGTCGACGGCTTCGGCCTCCGCGTGGGCGGTGCGCAGCCAGGCACGCACCGCGAGATGGCCGTCCTTGGTCACGTAGGGGATCCGGACGGCGACCGGGGACGGCCGGCGCCGGCGGTGTCCGTCGACGAGTGCCCGCAGATCGCGCAGACCGGGGCGCAGACGCTGCCGCTCGGCTCCCGGTTCCCGGAGCAGGTACATGTCCCAGCGGCCCTCCGCGAGTACGGGGTGCGCGTCGAGGACCGCGCACCGGCGCTCCCCGGCGGGCTCGAAGTCGAGTACGTGGACGGTCTTTTCGGGCTGTCCCTTCTTAGGGCGCAGTCGCAGCAGCAGCCGCTGCCCTTCGGGTGACCCGGGCGGCAGGTCGAAGGTGATGCGGCCGTCCGTGCCGATCGAGCAGCCGACGTGTGGTTGCGTCTCCGTGTCCGTGCTCACTTCTGCCTCCGCAGGGTGCGCAGCGCACCGTCGGCGGCGCTGTGCGCCATGTCGCGCAGGGCGAAGCCGTGGCCGGCCAGGACGCGGTGCGCGGCGGAGCGTTCCCGGAGCACCGGCCGGCCCTCCCGTCTCGCCGACACGGCCTCGGCGAACAGGCGTTCCGCCTGGGTGACGACGGGGCCCGGAGCGAAGCGCCGGGCGTTCTTCCTGGCCGCGCGGCCCGCACGCAGGCGCCACTCGTCGTCGCGGACGAGTCCCCGCAGCGCTTCGGCCAGCGCGTCGCGGTCCCCGACCGGCACGAGCCGGCCGTCGACGCCGTCCTCGATGATTTCACCCGGTCCGTGCGGGCAGTCGGTGCTCACCACCGGCAGACCGCAGCTCATCGCCTCGATGATGGTCATGCCGAACGCCTCGTAGTCGGAGGCCGCCACCGCGATCGATCCCTTGACCCACTCGGCCTCCATGGGGGTGGCCGCGCCCATCAGGAGGACCCGGTCGTACAGACCGAGGTCCGCGACGAGCCGCCGCAGCCGATCGTGCTCCTCGCCCTTGCCGTAGACGCGCAACCGCCAGTCGGGGTGTTCGGCCGCGACCATGGCGAAGGCCTCGACGATCAGGTCGTACCGTTTGACGGGGACCAGACGGCCGGCCGCGATGATCACCTTGGCGGCGCCGTCGGCGGGTGGCAGCACCGAGTCCGGCACGCTGTTCGGAAGTGCCTCCACCCGGACTCCGGGCATCCGCACCTTGCGCCGATAGGCGGCGGCGTCCGCCTCGGTCACCGTGGTGAGCGTGTCGAGCCGGCGATAGGCCCGGCGCAGGGCTGAACGCAGCCGGGGCGGATGGTTGTCCAGGGTGAGGTGCTCCTGGCCGATGCGCGCGACGTGCCGCGGAGCCTGGAGGGCCAGATGTACGTTGAGCCCCGGCCTGGTCCCGATCACCACGTCGGCGTCGGTCTCCGCGAGGCACGCGCCGATCCGCCGGTCGGTCAACTCGCTGTACTGCCGGTACCGGTACTCGGCTCGGGGGAACACCCTCGCCGGTCTCAGATGCGACGGATGCTCCTTGTCCTGCCGCAGATCCACCAGCGACCGTAACGAGACGCGGGGATCCAGGGACAGCGTCGGCCGCTCGCGGTGCCGGAGCACCGAGACGATCTCCACCTCGTTCCGTGCGGCGAGCGCACATGCCAGATTGAAGGTGGTGGTGATCGTGCCCCCGATCCCATAGGCGTTGTGGAGCAGAAAGGAGATCTTCATGGCTGTTCAGACTCTGTCAACTCCCCATGGGTTGCGCTCTGTTGCCAACACGTTTCGATCACCGTCCGGCACAGACCGCCACCGGTCAGAAGAGTGCCGATCCACTCTCGAAATCCAGGAGTTGCCTCTTGCGGTCCAGGCCGCCGCCGTAGCCGGTGAGGCTGCCGCCCGCGCCGATCACCCGGTGGCAGGGCACGATGATCCCGATCGGATTCCTGCCGTTGGCGAGGCCGACCGCGCGGGAGGCGCCCATGTTGCCCAGGGCTTCCGCGAGTTCGCCGTACGACCGGGTCTCGCCGTAGGGAATCTGCCGCAGTCGGTCCCACACGCTGCGCTGGAAGGGCGTCCCGATCAAACGGAGTTCGACGGTGAACTCCTTCAACTCGCCCTCGAAGTAGGCGTCGAGCTGCTCGGTCACCTCGTCGAAGAGGGTGTCGTCGCGCTCGCCGAAGGTCTCCTCCGGCGGACGGTGGCGCTGACCGACCATGTGGAGGCCGCACAGGACGCCGTCGTCGTCGGCGACGAGCGTGAGGGGGTCGTAGGGGCTGTCGATGACCGTGTGCCGTTTCACTGGGCGTCCTCGGTGCGTGAGATGCGTGCGGTGCGGGTGGTGCGTGCGGTGCGGGTGGCGTCCGGGATGTGCGGGGCGCCGCTCGGCGTCGGCAGGAAATTGATCGGGTGGCTGTCCGTGGCCCACAGGTACTGGACCGCGTACGCCCGCCAGGGACGCCAGGCCGCGGCACGGGCCGTCAGCGCGGCAGGCGTGGACGGGAGCCCCAGCTCCCGCGCGGCGCGCCGGATCCCGAGGTCGGTGGGGAGGAAGGCGTCCGGGTCCCCTAGGGCACGCATCGCGATCACGTCGGCGGTCCAAGGGCCGAATCCGGGGAGCGCGAGAAGCCTGGCCCTCGCCTGCTCCCAGTCGCTCTCCACCCCCAGATGAAGTGTTCCGTCGGCGAGTCGACCCACCAGCGTGGTGAAGGTGGTGCGCCGGGTGCGGGGCATCGCGAGGGACTCGGGGTCGACCGCGGCGAGCGCCTGTGACGAGGGGAAGAGGTGGGTGAGGCCGCCCTCGGGGTCCTCGACCGGATCACCGTACGCGGCCACCAGGCGGGCGGCGTGGGTACGCGCGGCGGCCGTGGAGACCTGCTGCCCCAGCACCGCCCGAACGGCGAACTCGGCCTCGTCGACCGTGCGCGGCACCCGGCGCCCGGGGGCCTTGTCGACCAGCGGCGCCAGCAGCGGATCCGTGCGGAGCTGGTCGTCGACCGCCACCGGATCGGCGTCCAGGTCCAGCATGCGGCGGCAGCGGCTGATCGCGACGGACAGGTCGCGCAGGTCGCTGAGGGTCAGCCGGCACGCGATGTGGTCCGGCATCGGTGTCAGACCGGCGACGCCATGCCCGTACGGCAGTCGCAGGGTCCGCCGGTACGCGCCGTCGCGCCACTCCTCCACCCCGGGTACGGCGGTGGCGGCGAGGTGCCCGAAGAGGTTGTCGGGGTTGAGCGGGGCGCGGAAGGGGAGCCGGAGGTTCAGGACCCCCGGCGTGCCCGCGGTCGCGGCCGTGGCTCCGGCCCGGCTCCTGGGCAGGCGGGCGCGCAGTTCGCTCGGGGACAGCGCGAAGACCTCACGGACCGTGTCGTTGAAGGTGCGGATGGAGGAGAACCCGGCGGCGAAGGCGATCTCGGCGATCGGGAGCGGTGTCGTCTCGATGAGCAGCCGGGCCGTCTGGGCACGCTGGGCGCGGGCGAGCGCCAGGGGTCCCGCGCCCAGCTCGGCGAGAAGCTGCCGCTCGATCTGGCGGGTGCTGTAGCCGAGCCGGGCGGCCAGGCCGGGTACACCGTCGCGGTCGACGACTCCGTCGCCGATCAGCCGCATCGCGCGGGCCACCAGGTCGGCACGGTGGTTCCATTCGGGTGAGCCGGGGCTGGTGTCCGGGCGGCAGCGCTTGCAGGCCCGGAATCCGGCCTGCTGACAGGCGGCGGCGCTCGGATAGAAGGTCATGTTCCGGGGCTTGGGCGGCACGACCGGGCAGCTCGGCCGGCAGTAGATTCCCGTCGTCGTCACCGCGGTGAAGAACCATCCGTCGAAACGCGCGTCCTTGGACCGGACGGCCCGCACGCAGCGTTCCGTGTCCGTGTGCATCCCGTTCTGCATGCCTCAAGCATCGGGCACCCCGGAGGGCGGGGCTGGCGAGAATCCGACATCAACGTTTCCCGCCGGGAGGCCTGCCGCGCCCCCTACGGACACGCGCGGACGGAATCCGGTCGGCGCGCCGCCGGAACGGTCAGCACGCCGCCGGAATCCGGTCAGCGCGCCTCCTCACCCTGCGCGACCTCCACCTCGTGGTGGAACGCGACGACACCCGCCCCCGACGCCCCGGCCGAGACGGCGGCGCAGGCGGCGAGCAGGAGGGCGATCCAGGCGGCGGCACGCGGGCGGCGCCGCGGGGCGGAGAGCAGTGCGGCGACCCGCTGGGGAACGGGACCCGTGGTGGCCGCGGGGGCGAAGTCGGGACGCTCGGAACGGACCTCGCCGATGGCCAGGGCGGCGCGGGCGATGGCCCGCGCGGTCAGCCGCCGGTCCCCCACGGCGGCGGCCGCGGCCTCGTCCGCGGCGCGCTCCGCCGCGAGCGCGACGGTCGCGCGGACCGTGCGCAGCCCCGGGTGGCAGTGGGCCGCGAGTTCGGCCACGACGAGGAAGCGGTGGTGGCCGCCCGCGTTGTGGGCCCGCTCATGGGCGAAGAGGACCTCGCGCTCGTCGGCGCCGAGACTGCGCAGCATCGCGGTGGTGACGACGATGCGGTGCGGCCGGCCCGGGAGGGCGTACGCGTCGGGGTGCGGCGACTCGATGACGCACAGGTCTCCGGCGGCGGGACGGCGGTCGGCCTGGCTGCGCGCGGTGCGGAACGCGCGGACCTGGCGCAGGGCCGAGCGGACGACGGTCCACGCGCCGACGGTGAGCACACCCGTCGCGGCGGCGGCCGCGGGCAGGACGACGAGGTCCGAGGCCGTACGCAGCGGGTGGACGAGGTCACCGAGGCCGGCGAAGAGCGGCACCTTGAGCAGGCCCGTCAGGACCAGCGCGCCCAGCGAGGCCACGGAGGCTCCGGCCAGCACGACGAGCGCGAGGGTCACCGACCACAGCGCGGCCACCGGGCCGAACCGGTCGAGGCAGCGGCGGGCCAGCGGTCCGAGCGCGAACGGGACCAGCAGGGGCACCAGGAGCAGGATCATCCATCACCCGGTTCCGGTCGCGTGCCGAGATCCGGCTCCAGCAGGTCCCGCAGGAGCCGCTCGTCGTCGGCGCTGAGCTGGGCGACGAAGCGGGCCAGTGCGGTCCCCCTGTCGTCGTCCCGGTCGAGCTCGGTGTGCATGCGGCGCGCGGTGAGGCCGTGCGGGTCCTGGACGGGGAAGTACGCGTAGCCCCGGCCGAGCCGCTCGCGGCCGACGATGCCCTTCTCGTGCAGCCGGGACAGGATCGTCGTCACGGTCGTACGGGCCAGACCGGAGTCCAGCTCGGCCTGCACGCGTCCCGGCGTGAGCGGCCCGCCCGCGGCCCAGAGAGCCGCCATCACGCCGGCCTCCAGCTCGCCGGCCGGCCGGCGTTCGTCCTTGTCCCTGCTCATGGGAACGATCCTCACCCCACCATCGTCTACAGTTCAGTAGACCGTCTACATAATTGTAGTCAGTCGGGCACGGGTTTCGACCGTGCCTGCCGCTTCCAGTATGAGAGGGTCCGCGACGATGGCCGCATCCTTGTTCACGGCGTCCGACCTCGCCGTGAATATTCTCAGCGCGCAGTCCCTGCTCGCCGCGTTCGGTGTGCTGGGCGTGGGCGTGGTGATGTTCGCGGAGACCGGCCTGTTGATCGGCTTCTTCCTGCCCGGTGACTCGCTGCTGTTCACGGCGGGCCTCCTGTGCACCGGGTCGGGACAGAGCGGCGTGAAGCTGTCACTCCCCCCGCTGCTGATCGCCGCGGCCACGGGCGCGCTGGTCGGCGCCCAGACGGGCTATCTGATCGGACGGAAGGCGGGCGGCGCGCTGCTCGGCCGCGGTTCCTCCCCCCGGCTGGCGTCGGGCGCGCACCGGGCCGAGGAGCTCCTGGATCGGTACGGCTACGCGAAGGCGATCGTGCTGGCCCGCTTCGTCCCCGTCGTGCGCACGGTGCTGAACCCGATGGCGGGCGCCCTGGGTGTGCCCGTGCGGACCTTCACCGTGTGGCAGGTGGCCGGCGGCCTCGTCTGGAGCCTCGGCCTCACCCTCGCCGGGTACGCGCTGGGGTCGTCCATCCCGAACGTCGACCGTTATCTGCTCCCGGTCATCGCGGTGATCGTGCTGGTGTCCCTGGCCCCCCTCGCCGTCGAGCTGTACCGCTCGCGCCGGCGGGGCGCCGCGGGAAAGGAGGAGGTCCAGGGATGATCCTGGCATTCGACGGATCCTCGATCGACGGCTCCGCCTACGGGTACGTGACCGATCTCGCGCGGGACTCCCCCGCATGGCTCGACGACCTGGTGTCCTTCTGGTCGACGTACGGGCTCGGCCTGTTCGCCGTGCTGATGGTGGCGGCCTGGTGGCGCGCCCGGCGCGAGAGCCCCGGGGCGGCGCTGGTCGCGCTCGCCGTGCCCGTCGTCGTGGTCGTGGCGTACGTGGTGGATCTCGGTGTGAAGCTGCTGGTGCGCGAGGACCGGCCCTGTCAGAGCCTGCGGGTGGCGACGCTGGAGGCGTGCCCGGCCCACGGCGACTGGTCGTTCCCGAGCAACCACGCGGCGATCGCCGCCGCGGCGGCCGTCGCACTGTTCCTCGTCTCGCGCCGCGTCGGCACCCTCGCCATCGTGGCCGCGGGCATGATGGCCGCCTCCCGGGTCTGGGTGGGCGTGCACTATCCGCACGACGTGGCGGCCGGTCTGCTCGTCGGCACGCTGGTCGCGATGACGATGGTGGCCGCCCTGCGCAGGCTGCCCGATGTGTCGGGACATCCGCTCACCGCGTCGCGGCTCGGAGTCCTGCTCATCGCTCCCCGTCTCGTGAAGAGCGGGTGAGCGGGCCGTATGCGCCGGCGGATCCTGGTCGTCGAGGACGACCACGCGCTGCGTGACGTCCTGCGGCGCGGTCTGCGGGACGAGGGCTTCGACACCGTGCCGGCACAGGACGGCGCGACCGCGCTGCGGCTGGCCGGGGACGGCATCGACGCGGCCGTCCTCGACGTCGGCCTGCCCGACGCCGACGGACGGGACGTGTGCCAGGCGATCCGGGCGGGCGGCTTCCTCTCCCCCGTGATCTTCCTGACGGCCCACCACCACCTCACCGACCGGCTGGCCGGCTTCGCGGCCGGAGGCGACGACTATCTGCCCAAGCCGTTCCATCTGACGGAGCTGGCGGCCCGGCTGCGGGCGGCCCTCAAGCGCGCCGGACCGGTTCCGTCCGGCACCGCGGGCGACCTGGTGCTGGACCCGGTCGCGCACAGCCTGACCGTGCGCGGCCACCGCGTCGCGCTGACCCCGACGGAGTTCCGTCTGCTGGCGGCGCTCATCGCGGCGTCCGGGGCGATCGTCGGCCGGCGGGAGCTGACCCGGGCCGGCTGGCCGGAGGGAGCGCGGGTCAGCGACAACACGCTCGACCAGTATCTGACCCGGCTGCGCCGCAAGCTCCGGGACGGCGGCAGCGAGCTGACCGTCACGACCGCCCGGGGCATCGGACACCGGCTCTCATGAAGCACGGTCCCCCGAACTCGCGGCCGAGGCCGGCGGCGGATTCCGAGGCGCGCGCCGTGCCCTGGCGGACACGCGCCTCCCGCTGGGCTCCGGGAACCCTCCGGGGCCGGCTCTCGCTGGTCGCGCTGACCACCGCCACCCTGCTGATGGTGATCCTCACGGTGGCGTTCAACACCGTCGTACGACAGCACCTCCGGCACCAGGCGGACGACGAACTGCGCACCCGGGCCACCGCCGTCGCCGCGACGGTCGACACCAGCGGCACCCGGGTGCGTCTCCTGGAGACACCGGGCGAGGAACTGCTCGACGCGAACGTGTGGATCTACGCGGGCGGGCGGCTCCTGGAGAAACCCCCGACGGCCACCGCCGCGGGCCCGCTCACCCGCGCGGCCGACGCACTCGCCGCCCGGGGCGGGACCGGCTGCCTCACCTCCAGCGCGCACGGCCCGGTCCGGCTGTGCGCGCGGCCGGTGCCGGGAGACAGCACCGGCGCGGCCGTCGTCACCGCCCTCGACCTGTCCCCTTACCGCAGTTCGGCCGACACCCTGCTGTTCGCGTCGCTCGCACTGGACGCCGTCATGCTCGCCTGCACGTACGCGCTGACGCGCCTCGCCGTGGGGCGCGCCCTGCGTCCCGTACGCACCATGACCAACGAGGCCACCCGGTGGAGCGCCGTGGTCTCCGAGGAACGCTTCGGGAGCGTCGCCCGGCCCGACGAACTCGCCCGGCTGGGTGAGTCGCTGGACGCGCTCCTGGACCGCATCCGGGCTCTGCTGCGCCATGAGCGGCAGCTCACCCGGGAGCTGTCGCACGAACTGCGCAATCCGCTCGCCCGGATCATCGCCGAGCTCGACTGGCTGCGGTCCCGGCCACGGTCGGCCGAGGAGACCCGGGCCGCGCACGAGGCCGTGGCGGACGCGGCCGGTTCCATGCGCACGATCTGCGACACGCTGCTCGACGACGCCCGTGACAGCGCCGCCGCCGTACCGGGCACCGGCGAGGTCGTGGCCGTACTGCGCCGGCTCGCGGACCGGGCCGCGACGGCCCGGCCGGACGTGGA
Organism: Streptomyces sp. NPDC059371; assembly: GCF_042751995.1. Classification (NCBI taxonomy): domain Bacteria; kingdom Bacillati; phylum Actinomycetota; class Actinomycetes; order Kitasatosporales; family Streptomycetaceae; genus Streptomyces; species Streptomyces sp. NPDC059371. Next base: position 33,925 of record NZ_JBHYXD010000063.1, read on the forward strand.
GATCGCCGTCCGGGGCCCTGAAGACGGTCTGGTGGCGGGGGTGCCCGACGCTCTGCTGGAGCGCATCGTCAGTCCGCTGCTCGACAACGCGCTGCGGCACGCCCGCTCCCGGGTCGCGATCCGGGCCGGAGCGGGGCCCGGTGGCGTCCGGGTGGAGGTCGGCGACGACGGACCGGGCGTACCGGCGTCGTTCGCGCCGCAGCTCTTCCTGCCGGGGCGCCGCGCCGATCCCGGGGACGGACACGGCGGAGCGGGCCTCGGTCTGCCGCTCGCGCGACGCCTGGCCCGCTCCGCCGGAGGCGATGTCCATCACGAGGAGGCGGGCGCCACGGGCGCGACCTTCGTGGTGGGACTCCCGCCGGGGTGAGGGCCCGACGGAGTCCGACGACGCGCCGCGTCCGCGGACACCCCGCGGTCAGCCCGCCCGGAGGGTGGACCGGTCGGCGCCGGCCACGTCGCGGCGGGTGATCGAGAGATGGACGACCAGCCCGAGGATGACGGCCAGGAACAGCACGCTGGTGACGACGGTGCCGAAGCCCAGACCGCCGTCGCCGGTCGGCTGCGAGAGGTAGTCGCCGATCGACGCGCCCAGCGGACGGGTCAGGATGTACGCGATCCAGAAGCTGAGCACGGCGTTCAGGCCGAGGGCGAAGTGCGCGACGGCGACAGCGGCGATCGCGAGGGCGAACAGAACGGCGGAGACCCAGTACCCGAGGGCCATGCGCTCGGCGACCAGGTCACCGGCCGCGGTGCCGAGGGCGAACGTGAACAGCACCGCCAGCCAGTAGTAGGCCTCGCGGGCGAGCGTGTCGACGCTGTGGATGGACAGCGTGCCCTCGCGGCGGTACCAGACGAAGAACGTCACGGCGAGGGCGACGGCGAAGACGGCGGTGCTGGTCTCCAGCGGCACACCCAGGTTGTCGGTCAGGTTGTCGCTGATCAGCGTCCCCACGACGCTGATCAGCGCCACCGCGAGCCAGTAGACGCCCGCCCGGTAGCTCCTCGTCCGGAACTGGACCACGAGGACGACCGCCAGCAGCCCGCTCATCAGCAGGGAGACGCCGGTCAGACCGAGGCCCAGCTTCTCGTTCAGGAGGTCCGCGGCGGTCTCACCGACCGTCGTGCACAGCACCTTGATGATCCAGAAGTACGCGGTGACTTCGGGCACCTTGTTCCAGCGCACACGGCGCTCCGGGGTGGCCGGGGCGCCGAGGCGGCCGTAGTCCTCGGGAGTCCCGTCGGTCTCTGTTGTCTCGTAGCTCATGAGGCCCGAGGCTGTCAGCGGAAGCCTGAACACATCCTGACCGTCGTACGCCCCCGGGCCGGGCCCCTGGGCGCGCCGTTCACAGCACCCGGCGGCGGATCAGCACGCCCAGTGCCACCAGTCCGGGGAGCAGGGGAAGCCAGACGGTGAGCAGCCGGTAGCCGATCACCGTGGACGCCGCCGCCTCGCCCGGCGCTCCCGCGAGCGTGAGGGCCAGCGCGAGGGCGGCGTCCAGGGAGCCGAGGCCGCCCGGCGTGGGCAGCAGGACGGCGGCACTGCTCGCGGCGAGGTAGACGAGGGCCACCCGGGCCGGGGACAGCGGCAGGCCGATGGCCTGGGCCACGGCGATGACCACGGTGGCGTGCAGCGCGGCGAAGGCCAGCGAGCCGCCCCACAGCGCGGCGGCCCGCGCGGGGATTTCGTGCACGGCGCGGACGTCCAGGAGCACACGGCGCAGCGCCCGCCGCAGCGGTCCGGCGAACAGGGCCGCGGCTGAGGCGGCGACCACGACACCGGCCGTCCAGGCCGCCACGGTCCAGGCGCTCGCCGTCAGCCTGGGGAGACGGAGCGCACCGGGACAGGCCAGGGCGAGTCCGCCGATCAGTAGGCCGCGTACGACGGTTCCGGCGCAGGCCTTGACCGCGAGCGCGGTCGCGGAACGGGCGAGGGGCAGTCCGCACCGGGTCAGGAAGCGCATATTGACCGCCCCCGCGCCGAGGCCCGAGGGCAGCACATGGTTGGCGGAGGCGGCCGCGAACTGCACCGCCACCAGTCGCCCGGCGGGCAGCGGCTCCGCCACCGCGCCCTGCTGGGCGAGTGCGGAGCACACCCAGGTCGCGAGGGTGGCGGCGGCCGCCACCAGCAGCCAGCCCCGGTCGGCGTGGGCGAGCCGACCGGCTCCCGCCGCGATCAGCGGCCAGTGCCGGTGGGCGAGAAACCCGGCACACACGAGCACGACCAGCGAAAGCCCTGCATGCCACCCCACCCGCCCGTCCCGCCCGACGAGCCGCCGCCCGACGGCCGCCCACCTGCCGCCACCCGCGGGTGACACCGACCCGCCCGGGCCGGTGTCACCCGCGGGCAGAACGGACACCGGATCGGGCAGACCACGCGCCGGATCGGGCAGACCACGGGCCGGCTCGCGCAGAACGGACACCGGTTCGGGCAGACCACGTTCCGGATCGGGCAAACCGAACACGGGCTCGGTCGGTAGTGGCCCCGGGCCGCCGACCGCCGCGCCGGGACCCGCGACCGACGCGGGCGCACCGCCAGGAGACCCGCTCCAGGCCGCCGAGCCCCGCGCCGGAGCACCCACCACCTCGGGCGGCGACACTCCGGGGACACCGGGCAGCCCGCTCCCGTCCGCCGGTGAGGGCGGCTTCGGCCGAGGGGTCACGGCGTAGGACTCCCCGCTCCCGGAGAGACGTAGATGTCGACGGCGCCGGCGTGGTGGAGTGCCCAGGCGTGGGCGTATCCGGGAGGCGCGCCGCCCGGGGCCGCGATGACGGCGACCGGCATGCGGCGGACGGACCGCGCGATGTCGGCCGCGGTGGCGTTGGCGTTGTGCCCTTCGGTCGCCACCGAGGAGCAGCCGGCGTAGAAGGCGATGGGGACGGACCGATGACCGGCCAGCGCGCAGGGCGGCCGCACCCCGAGCCGGTGCAGTTCCGCCGCCGTCACCGCCCAGCCCCGGTGGCTGTCGGCGGTGCGCCGCACCGTGGACTGCAGCACCGCGAACTGCACGGCCAGATGCGCGGCGAGCCCGAGGGCCACCAGTGTCACGGTCACCGGCCGCCACCGCCCGCCGGGAGCCGTGACCAGGTGGACGAGTGCGTCGGCGGCCGGGATCGCGACGAGAGCGTACACAGGCAGCAGGAAGCGCGGCGCCGCGTAGCCGATCATGAGGAGGTACGGGATCCCGGCCGTCGTGGCACAGGCCAGCAGCACCAGGGTGGGTACCGGGCGACGGGCCCGCACGGCGATCACCAGGCCGAAAGCGGCGATCAGCGGCAGGACGAACCACCACACCACCACCGCGGGGTCCGGCATCCCGCCGGTGCAGGGCCGGCACAGGACGCGTCCGCCGAGGCTGCGCATCTGGTCGCCGACCGCGATGTTCCAGCCGAGGCCGCCCTGGATGCGCGACCCGTCGGCGAGCCGTTGCCCCAGGCCGCCGTAGCTCACGTAGGCCTCGATGATCCACTCGGCCGCTCCGGCCGACAGACCCGCGACGAGCGCGAGCAGCGGCCGGACCCGCCGCCACCGGGGGGCCGCCACGGTGAGGACGAGGAGCGGCAGGGTCACCCAGATCGCGTCGGGGGGCCGCATCCACGCCATGAGCGCGGCGCTCAGTCCGGTCCCCCACAGGGCCGCCCGGTCGCGGCCGCCCGCCCGGGCCCGGACGAAGCACCCGACGCAGGCCAGGGCGCCGATCGCCACCCAGTAGTTGGGCATGACCTGCGGGCCGTAGAAGACGGTCACCCAGAGCGTCGCGAACAGGGCACCCGCCAGGGCGAGGACCCGCGCCGGGAACAGTCCGCGCCAGACACGCAGGGCCACGAACAGGCCGAGCCCGGAGAGCAGGGAGAGGTAGATCCGCAGCAGGATGGTGGAGGAGGACCAGGAGGCCACGGGAGCGACGAGCAGGGAGACTCCGCGGGCCCGTGGTGCGCTGAAGAACGCCGCGGGGGCATGCGGGGAGACCTGGCTGACGTACACGGTCTCGTCCCAGCCGAGACCCGTCTGCGGGTGCACGAGGACCAGTTGGGCCAGGGCGAAGGCGGCCGCGACCAGCGCGAGCAGGCCCAGGTCACCGGGCTTCCGGGACACCCGGGCCGTCCTGTCCGGCGGTCCGGGCCGCCGGACGCCGATGAGTGGGACGTTCAGGGTCTTGGCCATCGTCCACCCTTCAGCCCTACACGCTGTAGGGTTTCTTCACCCTACAAGACGTAGGGCGAGGCCGGGAGCCGGGAATCACGGACAAACTATCGCTCACCGGAAGAAGGCGCCGAACGGGACAGGCATTCGAGGGGCACGCGAGGGTGGTACGCGACCCCGCGCACCCCTGGTCCACACCCCTGGTCCACACCCCGGACCGGCACCGTTCCGGGGTCGACTACGCACTGTAAGGTGACGGGCATGGCTGGCACAGGTCCCCACGGAAGGGCGGAACGGCGCAGCGCGGGCGAGCTGGAGAGCGAGGTCCTCGCCGCCCTGTGGGCCACCGACGACGCCCTGACGCCCGCCGAGATCCAGGCCGAGATCGGCGGCGGCCTCGCCTACAACACCGTGCACACCATCCTGAAACGTCTGTACGACAAGGGCCTTGTGCTCCGGGATGTTGACGGCCGGCGCGGCGCGTACCGCCCCGCCAAGAACGCGGCCGAGCTGACGGCGGAGGCCATGCACGAGGCGCTCGACCGCGGACCCGACCCGATCGCGGCCCTCCAGCAGTTCGTCACCGGGCTCAGCCGCCAGGAGGAGGAAGCCCTGCGCGATCTCCTGAAAGGGAACGGGCCTTGAGGATCGACGTCTACGTTCCCCTCGTCCTCGCGCTGCTCCTGACCTCGGTCGCCCCGCTGGTCGGCAGGCGGGTGTCGCCCGCTCTGGCCGCCCGCGTCCTGGTCGCGGCCGCCGCGCTGACCGCGGCCGCGTCCACCTGGGCGCTGCTGCTGCTCGGGGCAACGCTGATCGACCAGGCGCCCGCGGTGATCGCCGAGGCGGGCGAGGAGGGCCGGGTACTGCCCGAGCCCGTTCCCGAGACCGTCGCCGTGCTGGCCGTGGCCGCCCTCGCCGTGATCGCCCACCGGCTCCTTCAGGTCGTACGAGCGCACAACGCGACCCGCAGGGTCCTGCTCAGGCTCTGCGAGGGGCATCCACCGGACAGCGAGCTCGTCGTCGCCGCCTCGCCGACCCCGCACGCCTTCGCGATCCCCGGCAAGCCGGGCCGGATCCTGGTCACCGCTTCGATGCTCGGCGCGCTGGAGCCCGCCGAACGACGGGTTCTGCTCGCCCACGAGCGCGCTCACCTGACGCACCGCCACGCGGCACTGTCGACCGCCGTGGCCCTGGCCGCGGCGGCGAACCCGCTGCTCGCGCCCGTCCGCGACACCGTCGTCTTCCTGCTGGAACGGTGGGCCGACGAGGAGGCCGCGAGCACCGTCGGCGACCGGAACACGACGGCCCGCGCGCTGGCCCGCGCCGCCCTCGTCTCCCAGCGCGCCCGCACCGGATGCGCCCTGCACTTCTCCGAACACGCCGTCACCCGCCGCATCGCGGCCCTGCAGACCGCTCCCCCGCCCGTCGTGCGGTCCGTCGGCGCGGCCGTGCTCGCGCTCGGCGCCCTGCCCGCGCTGGGCGCGGCCGACGCCACGAGCGACCTGCTGCGCCTGCTGTCACAGACACTGCCCGGTCTGTGATCCGGCCCGCCGGCGCCTTCGCCCGCCGGTGACACCAGCGGGCCGATGGCGGGCCGTGCCGGTGACACCAGCAGGCCGAGGGGGGGGGCTGGGCTGGACCGGCCGCGCGAGCCGGCGCGCGACACCCCCCCAGCGGCGCGGGGCGCGCCCGCGCGCGGGGCCGCCCCCCCCGGGCGGCCCCCCCGGGGGGCCGGGGGGGGGCGGGGGGGGCTCCCCCCCCCCCGCCCCGGGCGGGCGCGCACACCCCCGGGCCCCGCCGTTGAGCCGCGCCACCGCCGGACGGCGCCCGCCCCGCCGGAAGGACCGGCCACCGTTCGGCGGCGCCTGCGGGTACGGTCGCGGTCATGACATCTTCCGAGGCGGCTGTCCCGGGCGCCCCGCGCTCCGGGCGGGTGCGGTTCGCGACGTTCAACGTGCTGCACGGACGGACGCTGGTGGACGGCAGACCCGTGTCCGTCCGGACCGCGGGCGGCCCGGAGCTGCCGCTCGTGGAGGCCGTCGCGTCACTGGACGCCGACGTGGTGGCGCTGCAGGAAGTGGACCGGCTGCAGGAGCGCTCGGGCGGGGTGGACCAGGCGTCCGCCGCGGCCGCGGGGTCGGGCGCGCCGCACTGGCGTTACGCGTCCGCCTTCCACGGCATGGCGAAGGCGGGCGGCGGCTGGGTCCCTGAACCGTCCGTACCCGGTCTGCGGGTGTACGGGCCGCGCGAGGCCGAGGCGGGCGACGGTGTCCCCTCGCACGGCATCGCCCTGCTGTCCCGGCTGCCCGTACGGCACTGGAGAGCACGCCGGCTGGCACCGGCACCGGTCCCCATGCCGCTGCGGACGCCCGGACGCCGGGGACTCACCGTGTCCAGGGACCAGCCGCGGGCCGCGCTGGCCGCCGTACTGGAGGGGAGCCGGGGGCCGTTCACCGTGGTGGCGCTGCATCTGTCGTTCGTGCCCGGCTGGAACGTGCTCCAATTGCTCGCCGTCCGCGCCTGGATCGCCGACCTGCCCGGACCCCGGGTGCTTCTCGGCGACTTCAATCTGCCCGGCGCGCTTCCGCGGACGGTCCTCGGCCCCGCCGGACCGGTCCGCGGCAGCCGGAGGGGGCCCGGTGGCACTCCGCCGCCGCCGCGCGGCTGGCGGGATCTGGCCCGTACACCCACCTATCCGGCCCACCGTCCCCTCGTCCAGCTCGACCATGTGCTGGCCGGCGGGATCGCGGCGGGCGCGGCCACCGGAGCGCACGCGCCGAGCACCCCCGTCTCTGACCACCGGCCGCTGGTGGTCGAACTGCCCCTGTGACCGGGCCGTACCACCGGCCCGCACGCATGACGCCGCCCACCAGCCCGCCGGACGCGGCAGGCCCGGCGCCTCGAACGGTGCTCAGGAGCACTTCGGCCGCACAAGCGACCAGCCCCGGTGCCCGCGGGGAGAACCCAGAACCCGGCGCCCCCGGTCCCCTCAGCCCCGGCCCTGGCCCTGGCCCTGGCCCTCAGAGTCCGGAGTCCGCGTCCGGCGCCTCATCACAGCTGTCCGGCGAACGCGTCGTACGCCCGCTTGTCGAAGAGTACGAAGCGGACCTCCTCGACATCGGTCTCGGCGGCCCGGACGGTCTCCACCGCGATGCGCGCCGCGTCGTCCATCGGCCAGCCGTAGATGCCCGCGGAGACGGCGGGGAAGGCGACCGTACGGGCTCCGAGCTCGTCGGCGGCCTTCAGCGACTCCCGGTAGCAGGACGCCAGCAGCTCCGAGCGGTCGTCCTCCTGGGAGTAGCGGGGGCCCACGGTGTGGATCACCCAGCGGGCGTCGAGGTCGCCCGCGGTCGTGGCGACCGCCCGGCCGGTCCGCAGACCCTTGCCGTAGTGACCGGCCCGCAGCTCGCGGCACTCGGCGAGGATGGCCGGACCGCCGCGGCGGTGGATGGCTCCGTCGACGCCCCCGCCGCCGAGCAGCGAGGAGTTGGCCGCGTTGACGACGGCGTCGACGCTCTGCCGGGTGATGTCGCCCTGCACCAGCGTGATCGTGGTCATGACTCTCTCAGCCTCCTCCAGACGGCCTTCGCCGCGTTGTGCCCCGACATCCCGTGCACTCCGGGACCGGGCGGGGTGGCCGAGGAGCACAGGAAGACGGCGGGGTGCGGGGTGCTGTACGGGGACAGGGACAGTCTGGGGCGCAGCATGAGCTGGAGTCCGGAGGCGGCGCCGCAGGCGATGTCACCGCCCACGTAGTTGGCGTTGCGGGCGGCGAGGACGGGCGGTCCGGCGGTCGCGCGGGCCAGGACGCGGTCGCGGAATCCCGGCGCGAACCGCTCGAGCTGGCGCTCGATCGCGTCGGTGAGGTCTCCGGTCCAGCCGTTCGGGACGTGGCCGTAGGCCCAGAAGACCTGCTTGCCCTCGGGGGCGCGGGAGGGGTCCACGACGCTCGGCTGCACCGTGATCAGGAACGGCACGTCGGGCGCCCGGCCCTCGCGCGAGGCCGCCCGCAGCGCGGTGCCGATCTCCGCCCGGCTCGCCCCGACCTGGACCGTCCCGGCGACGCGGGCCTGCTCGGCGGTCCAGGGCACGGGCCCGTCCAGCGCGTAGTCGATCTTGAAAGCGCCCGCTCCGTACCGATAGCCCTCGTAGTACCGCCCGAAGCCGGCGATGCGGGCCAGGGCCTTGGGTGAGGTGTCGAAGACGTACGCCCGCGCGGGCGGCAGGTCGTCCAGGCGCTTGACCTCGTAGTCGGTGTGGACCGTGCCGCCGAGGTCCTTCAGATAGGCGGTGAGCGCGTCCGCGATCGACTGGGAGCCGCCGCGCGCGACGGGCCATCCCCGGGCGTGCGCGGCGAGCGCGAAGACCAGGCCGACGGCGCCCGTGCCGATTCCCTCCAGCGGCGCGATGACGTGCGCCACCAGACCGGCGAACAGGGCTCTGGCCCGCTCGTCGCGGAAGCGGCGCATCAGCCAGGTCGACGGCGGCAGCCCGGCCAGGCCGAAGCGGGCGAGGGTGAGGGGGTCCCGGGGCAGCGCGGTCAGCGGGAGCGACATGAAGTCGTGCGCCAGGGTGTCCCACTTGCTCAGGAACGGCGTGACGAGCCTGCGGTAGGCGCCCGCGTCCCGCGGTCCGAAGGAGGCCGCCGTCTCGGCCACGGACCGCGCGAGCACCGCCGCCGAGCCGTCCGGGAACGGGTGCGCCATGGGGAGCTGCGCGTGCAGCCACTCCAGGCCGTACCGCTCCAGGGGCATCGCGCGGAAGGCGGGTGAATTGATACCGAGCGGATGCGCCGCCGCACACGGATCGTGCCGGAATCCGGGCAGGGTCAGCTCCTCGGTGCGCGATCCCCCGCCCACCGTGTCGCGGGCCTCGAACACGGCCACGGAGAGACCCCGGCGGGCCAGCTCCACGGCAGCCGTCAGTCCGTTCGGCCCCGCACCCACCACGACCGCATCGAGCATCGACGGCACCTTCGGACTCCTTTGTCAGCCGACGGCCACTGAGCATCAGGATATGCCGGAGGACTGACAGCCTTGACGGCACGGGGCGTTGGGCCGAATCACCGTGCGCCGTACGCCGGCCGCCGCGAGGGAACCGGACCCACGCGGGCCGTGGAGCTCCCGCGCGAGCGCGGCCGTGGAGCTCGCGCTCAAGCGCGGGCCGTGGGGCTCCCGCTAGGGCCCGGCCGTGGGGCTCCGCTCAGGCGCGGGCCGCCACCCACTCCGGCTGTGCCGTCAGCAGGGCGGTCACCCGGCGGACCGTGGCCTCGTCCCGGGCCGCCGTGAACGGCAGCGCGTTGCCCCCGGTGACACGGAACGGCTCGCCACCGAGCGTCAGATGGGCGCCGCCCGCCTCCTCGACCAGGAGGAGCCCCGCGGCATGATCCCAAGCCGCCTCCCAGCTGAATGCCACCGCGTCCAACTCGCCGCGGGCTATGGCCAGATACTCCAGGCCCGCCGAACCGCACGGGCGCGGGGCGACACCCTCGGTCCACAGTCCGAGGAGGGCGCGCTTCTGCTCGTCCGTGGTGTAGTCCGGGTGCGAGGTCGCTATGTCGAGGTCGCGGCCCGGCTCGGGCGATCCGGAGCGCAGCGGCACGCCGTCGAGCACGGCTCCTCGCCCTCGGATCGCGGTGGCGAATTCTCCGCGCGCGGGCGCGTACGTCCAGGAGGCGTGCACCACGCCGTCCAGCACGAGCGCGACCAGGGTGCAGAACCCGGGGTCGCCGTGCACGAACTGCCGGGTGCCGTCGACGGGGTCGACGATCCAGACCGGCGCCGTGCCCCCGATCGCCTCGTAGGTCGTGGGGTCGGCGTGCACCGCCTCCTCGCCGACCACGACCGAGCCGGGCAGCAGTGCGGTCAGTGCCTCGGTGAGGTACTTCTCGGCCAGGCGGTCGGCGTCCGTCACGAGGTCGTGCGGGCCGGACTTCTGGTCGATCTCGTCCGCGGAGAGCTGCCGGAACCTGGGCATGATCTCCGCGGCGGCGGCCTTGCGGATGGCGTCTTCCACGTCGGCCGCGCGGTGCGCGAGAAACTCGTCGATGGTTTCGATGTCTTCGATCATGGCTCCATGACAGCACGCCGCACTGACAATCCTCACCCCTCCGGGGTACTCCAGGTGGAATCACCATGAATTCCCGGGGCGGAGCGATCATCACGACGGTCGTCGCGCCCAGCGCGGGAGGGGCCTCAGCGGCCGACCGCGTATCCCTGCATCCCCCGCGCGTTGGCCGCCGCCGACAGGATCCCGGTCCGGGGATCGCGGGCCACCGCGCACAGCCGCCCCTCGGACCAGGCCTCCGCGACCGTGACGTCATGGCCCCGGCGGCGCAGTTCCCCGACGACCTCCTCGTCCGTGCCCGATTCGACGGTGAGGCTGCCCGGACGCATGCCGCGCGGGTAGAAGGAGCCGGGAAAGCTGTCGTTGTGCCAGTTCGGGGCGTCGATCGCGCCCTGGAGATCGAGTCCGCCTCGCACCTCGGGGCGCAGCGCCACGGACAGGAAGAAGTGCGTCTGCCACTGGTCCTGCTGGTCGCCGCCGGGGGTGCCGAACGCCAGGACGGGCACGCCGTCGCGCAGTGCCAGGGAGGGCGTCAGGGTGGTGCGCGGCCGGCGGCCCGGGGTCAGCGAGTTGGGCAGCCCCTCCTCCAGCCAGGCCATCTGGAGCCGGGTGCCGAGCGGAAAGCCGAGTTCCGGGACGACCGGGTTGGACTGGAGCCAGCCGCCGCTGGGCGTGGCGGCGACCATGTTGCCCCAGCGGTCGACGACATCCAGGTGGCAGGTGTCGCCCCGGGTGCCGCCGTCGGGTGCCACCTCCGGTTCCGCCGCCGCACGGGCCATGGTGGGCTCACCGGCGCCCGGTACCGCGAGCGCGTCGAAGCCCGGCTCGTCGGCGGCCACCACGCGCGCGTGCCCGCTCAGCCGCGGTTCGCGGCCGCCCGGACTGCCGGGACGCAGTTCGTGCGACGCCTTGTCCCCGACGAGTGCCCGGCGGGCCGCGTTGTAGGACTCCGACAGCAGTTCGCCGAGCGGCACCTCGGCCGCGTCGCCGTACCAGGCCTCCCGGTCGGCCATGGCGAGCTTGCAGCCCTCGACGAGCAGGTGAACGTACTCGGCGGAACCGTCGCGGGGCAGGTCGGGCGGGAGCAGGGCGAGTTGCTGGAGCAGGACCGGGCCCTGGCTCCAGGGGCCCGCCTTGCACAGGGTCCATCCGCGCCAGTCGTACGTCGCCGGGGCCTCGTACGTCGCGGACCAGCCGGCCAGGTCGGCGGCCGTCAGAGTCCCGGCGTGCCGCTCGCCGCTGGTGTCCATGGCGGGCCGCCGGGCCTGCCGGACCAGGGCCTCGGCGATGAATCCGGAGCGCCACACCTCCCGTGCCGCGTCGATCTCGGCCACCCGGTCCCCCGCGCCGGAGACCTCGTCGAGCAGCCGTCGCCACGTCGCGGCGAGGGCCGGGTTGCGGAACAGTTCTCCGGGGCGCGGTGACCGGCCGCCGGGCAGGTACACCTCGGCCGAGGAGGTCCACTCCGTCTCGAAGAGCGCGCGTACGGCGTCCACCGTCTCGCCGACGCGTTCCACGGGGGCGTGCCCGTCCTCGGCGTATCCGATGGCGTACTTCAGGACGTCGGCGAGCGGTTTGGTGCCGTGGTCGCGGAGCAGCAGCATCCAGGCGTCGAACGCGCCCGGCACGGCGGCGGCGAGCGGACCGGTGCCGGGTACGAGTTCCAGACCGAGGCTCCTGTAGTGGGCGATCGTCGCTCCCGCGGGCGCGACGCCCTGCCCGCACAGCACCCGCACGGGTCCGTCCGCGGGGGCCAGGATGATCGGGACCTCGCCCGCGGGTCCGTTGAGGTGGGGTTCCACGACGTGCAGGACGAAACCGGCCGCGACGGCGGCGTCGTAGGCGTTGCCGCCGTCCTCCAGGACGGCCATCGCGGACTGCGAGGCGAGCCAGTGGGTGGAGGACACCATCCCGAAGGTGCCCTGGAGGGTGGGTCGGGTCGTGAACATGCCTGCCACCTCACGGTACGGAGCGATCGGCCTCGGTCCCGACTATGGCATCCGCCGCTGCCCGGACGGCAGGGCGGGCGGGTGATCAGGGCACGGGCGCCCAGGCCGTGGTCCCCAGGGTGTTCTCGGGACCGATGTCGAGGGGGTCGGGCAGCCGGAGGGTGACGGCCGGCTGTCCCTGCTGCGGTGCGACCCGCAGAGACACGCCGTCCTCGGCCGCCATCCGCCAGTACAGGGAGGCCCGCGCACTCTCGCCCGGGTGGAGCGTGAAGGGCTCGGGACCCGGGTCGGCGGGCGCCATGGGCACCTTGTCCGTCCCCGCCACGGCGCGCACACCCGTGATCGGGGCGCCGTCCCGGTCGAGGACGTGGAGAACGGCCGGGCGGCCGTTCACCTGGTACGAGTGCCTGCCGCAGACGGTGAGGGTCAGGGTCATCCCGCGCAGGCCCATGGCCGCGTCGACGGGACCGCTTTCGAGGCGCAGGCCGGACGACGGGCAGGGGCCCTGCGGCGTCGGCACGGTGTCGGGCCCGGGCAGCTCGATGACGAGAGAGTCACCGGGGGTTCCGGACGGGTCCGGGAGGTGGGCGGCGTCGGTCCCGACGACGCTCGGGACGGGGTCCGGTACGGAGGTCCGCCCGGGGTCGCGCTCACGGTCGATCTCTGCGGACAGACCGCAGCCCGTGGTGGCCGTCGCGATCAGACAGAGGAGCAGGACCGGGCGCGCCCACTTCTCCCGGAGGACGGCGGCACGGGACGGAGTGCCGCGCGCGGGTAAGGAGACGGTGGGGACTTCGGACCGGGCCGCCGCTCCGGCGGGGGCCGCCGCGCCGACGCGGCGCCGGTTCGTCGCGATCATGGGCCGATCATGGCACGAATGCTCCGTGGAGGGCATCGCTCCGCCTGCCCTCGCGCGCGCACCGGGGCCCGACTCGCCTGAGAGCAGGGCCAGTTGGAGACAGGTCACGGCCGGGCGGCCGCACCGTCGCACGGTCGGGACACACCGCCCGACACTCCTGGATCCGGGTACGGACCGAGCGTCACGCGACTCGACATGAAGAAGACGGCGATCATCAGGTCGAACAAAACAGACATCTTGCCTCAGCATCAGTCAATCAACGCCAAGGTGAGTCACCGTCATCACACGGGCATGACGCCGGTCGGCCCTTCCGCACCACGACGTCTCATGTGACACTGGCGTCCCGTCCGCAGTGCGGACTCCTCCGCACCATCCCCCACGAGAAGTGCGCTTTGGGTTCTCTTCCTCTGCCGCTCGCGCTCGCCGCGCGCCTGCTGCCTGTCGCTCTACTCGCCTCCGCGGGCTGGGCCCTGGCGACCGGCCCGTCCGAAGCGACCCCCAACGCCGAGGACAAATCGACGCAAAAACAGACACCCGACTCGTCGTCGGCCCCTTCGGCCTCGGCTGCCGTCAAGACGTTCAGCGCGTCACCCGCCCCCTGCGGCGGCGTCCAGGTCGCGACGATCAAGTCCCTGGTGCCCGGCGCCAAGACGGCCGGCCAGGAGATCGCGTCGACCGACAAGGCCGTGCGCCGCACCTGCTCGTGGAACGCCCTGAAGGACTTCGACTACCGCTGGCTCGACGTCTCGTACGAGATCAAGGACTCGAACGCGGCGGCGGAGAAGGCCTACAAGGATCGTGTCGCCGACAAGAGCGGCGGCGGTGCGGTGCCCGGTGTCGGCGACTCCGCCTACTCCGTGGTCAATCTCAGCACCGAGGACAAGCAGGAGACCCGTGAGGGCGTGGTGATCATCCGGGCGTCCAACGCCCTGGTGGTCGTCACCTACAACGGCAGCGACTTCGAGACCAAGAAGGCTCCCGGCACCGACGAGATCAACAAGGGCGCCATCAAGGCGGCCAAGGAAGCGGTGGCGGCGCTGAAGGACGGCCAGAGCCAGAAGAGCTGACCGTCCTCCGGTCGCCGCGGCCGGTCCGCGGGAGCCATGCGGACCGCGGCCGGTTCACGGTCAGTCCGCGACGGCGTCCTTTCCGCGCGCCAGCATCAGGACCAGGTACAGCACCATCGAGGTGCCGAGGCCGACCGCCCATCCGTAGTCGGCGAGCGACGCCAGTGCCGGGACGGGCCGTCCGTCGATCAGCGGGTGGAAGTCCGCGCCGCCGACGGCCAGGACGCCGCCGGTGACGAAGGCGACCACGGCCCGCCAGTTCCAGCCGCCGTCGTACCAGTACCGGCCGCCCGTGCGATACAGGTCGGCGAGGTCGAGCCGGGTGCGGCGCAGGATCCAGTAGTCGGCGATGAGGATGCCGGCGACCGTCCCCAGCAGACCACCGACCAGCCCGAGCCAGGTGAAGATGTAGCCCTGCGGGTCGGAGTACAGCTTCCACGGGAAGATCAGCACGCCCAGGACACAGGTGGCGAGCGCGCCGGCGCGGAAATTGATCTTCCGGGGTGCGATGTTGGAGAAGTCGAAGGCCGGGGAGACCAGGTTGGCCGCGATGTTCACGGACAGGGTCGCGACCAGCACGGTGACCAGTGCGAAGAGGATACCGACGACGTTGTCCGTCTTGGCGGCCAGCTGGACCGGGTCCCAGATCGCCTTGCCGTACACGGCCTGCGAACCCGAGGTGACCATGACGGACAGGAACGCGAAGAGCGTCATGGTGGTGGGAAGCCCGAGCGCCTGCCCCCAGGTCTGCGCCTTCTGGCTCCTGCCGTACCGGGTGAAGTCCGGGATGTTCAGCGACAGGGTCGACCAGAACCCGATCATGCCCATGAGTGAGGGCCAGAACAGCTTCCAGAAGTCTCCGCCCCAGCCGAGCTTCGACGGCTGGTCGAGCAGGGGGCCGAAGCCGCCCGCCTTGTCGCTCATCCACCACAGCATCACGCCGGCGCCGACGAGCACGAACGGCGCGGCCCAGTTCTCGAACCGGCGGATCGTCTCCATCCCCCGGTAGATGATGGCGACCTGGAGCGCCCAGAAGATCGCGAACGACAGCCACATGGTCCAGGCGTGGCCGCCGATCTCGGAGGCGTTGGCCCAGCCGTCACCGAAGAGCTTGCCCGCGAGGAAGTAGATCGCCTCGCCGCCGATCCAGGTCTGGATGCCGAACCAGCCGCACGCGACCAACGCCCGTACGACAGCGGGGAGGTTGGCCCCGCGGACCCCGAAGGAGGCACGGGCGAAGACGGGGAAGGGGATGCCGTACTTCGGCCCCGCGTGCCCGGTGAGCAGCATCGGGACCAGCACGATCAGGTTGGCGAGCGCGATGGTGAGGACGGCCTGCTTCCAGTCCATGCCGACGGCTATCAGACCCGAAGCCAGCGTCCAGGAAGCGGTGTTGTGGGCCATGCCGACCCACAGGGCCGAGAAGTTGTACGTGGTCCAGGTGCGCCTCTCGACCGGAACCGGCAGCAGGTCGTCGTTGGCGTAGGGACCGGTGGGCGCGGGGGCGTCGGGCGCGATCTCCACCCGGCCGTCGGGGAGCGTGACTTGTCCGGCGGGCGGGACACCCGGGGAGACTATTTCTGTCATGAGCAGGCCAATCAATGAGGAGTGACGGGAAAGGCCGTGCGGGGGACGGACTCGGGGGGTGCGCACAGAGCGCCCTGATCCCCTTCCCGGGACGGCGGGAAGGGGAGAATGAGGGGATGACCTTCGGTTACTGCCCGTTGATGCCGGGGATGACCCACGCTCCGTACGCGTCGATCGTGGCTTCCTGGGCGTCGTGCATGTCGTAGACCGCGAACTGGTCGACGCCCAGCGCGCGCAGCGCGTTCAGTTTCTCGATGTGCCGCTCGGCGGGTCCGATCAGACAGAACCGGTCGACGATCTCGTCGGGCACGAACGCGGTGTCGGGGTTGTCGGCCCGTCCGTGGTGGGAGTAGTCGTAGCCCTCACGGGCCTTGATGTAGTCCGTGAGTTCGTCGGGTACGGCCGCCGAGTGCTCGCCGTACTTGGAGACGAGGTCGGCCACGTGGTTGCCCACCATGCCGCCGAACCAGCGGCACTGCTCCCGCGCGTGGGCGAGCGCGCCGGCCGAGTCGTCCTCGGTGATGTACGCGGGCGCGGCGACGCAGATCTTCACCTCGGCGGGGTCGCGCCCGGCGCTCGCCGCCGCTTCCTTCACGGCCTTGACCATGTACTCGGTGAGGTAGAGGTCGGCGAGCTGGAGGATGAAGCCGTCGGCCTCCTCGCCGGTCATCTTCAGCGCCTTCGGGCCGTACGCGGCCATCCAGACCGGCAGTTCGGCACCCGGGCTCACCCAGGGGAACTTGACGACCGTGCCGCCGAGGTCGGCCTCGTCGCCCCGGGCGAGGGCGCGGATGACCTTCATCGCGTCGCTGATCCGGGCCAGCGTGTTGGGCTTGCGTCCGGCGACACGCATCGCGGAGTCGCCGCGCCCGATGCCGCACACCGTGCGGTTGCCGTACATGTCGTTGAGTGTCGCGAAGGTGGAGGCGGTGACCTCCCACGTGCGGGTGCCCGGGTTGGTGACCATCGGGCCGACCGTCAGCTTCTCGGTGTTGGCGAGAATCTGACTGTAGATCACAAAGGGTTCCTGCCAGAGCACGGCCGAGTCGAAGGTCCAGCCGTACGTGAAGCCGTTGGCCTCGGCCCGCTTCATCAGGTCGATGACACGGGAGGCCGGGGGATCTGTCTGCAGGACGAGTCCGAAGTCCATGGCGCCACTCCTGGTCGCTCAGAGAAGGTACTGACAGGTGGAACGGGGGGTGTAGACGCCGTGGCCCGCCCGCCCGGTGAACTCCCGGTCGGTGATGACCATTTCGCCGCGCGAGAGCACCGTCTCGACCCGTCCGGTGACGCGCTTGCCCTCGTACGCCGAGTAGTCGACGTTCATGTGGTGGGTCTCGACCGACATGACCTGCTCGGCGTGCGGGTCGTAGATGACGATGTCGGCGTCGGCGCCGGGCGCGATGGTCCCCTTCTTCGGGTACAGGCCGAACATCCGGGCCGGTGTGGCGCAGGCGATCTCGATCCAGCGGCGGCGGGAGATGTGCCCGTCGACGACCGCCTGGTGGAGCAGGTCCATGCGGTTCTCGACGCCCGGAAGCCCGTTGGGGATCTTCGAGAAGTCGCCGCGGCCGAGTTCCTTCTGGCCGGTGAAGCAGAACGGGCAGTGGTCCGTCGAGACGACCTGGAGGTCGTTGGTGCGCAGGCCGCGCCACAGGGCCGCCTGGTGCTCCTTGGGTCGAAGGGGCGTGCTGCACACGTACTTCGCGCCCTCGAAGTCCGGCTCCGCGAGGTTGTCGGTCGACAGGAACAGGTACTGGGGGCAGGTCTCGCCGAAGACGTTCAGGCCCTCGTCGCGCGCTCGGGTGATCTCGGCGACGGCCTCGGTCGCCGAGACGTGCACGACGTACAGCGGAGCGCCCGCGACCTGGGCGAGCTTGATCGCGCGGTGGGTGGCCTCGGCCTCCAGCAGCGCCTTGCGCACCTCCCCGTGGAAGCGCGGGTCGGTCTCGCCCCGGGCCAGCGCCTGTTCGACGAGGACGTCGATCGCGATGCCGTTCTCGGCGTGCATCATGATCAGGCCGCCGTTCTCGGCGGAGCGCTGCATGGCGCGCAGGATCTGGCCGTCGTCGCTGTAGAAGACGCCCGGGTAGGCCATGAACTGCTTGAAGGAGGTGACGCCCTCCTCGACCAGCAGGTCCATCTCCTTGAGCGTCTCCTGGTTCACGTCGGAGACGATCATGTGGAAGCCGTAGTCGATGGCGCAGTTGCCGTCCGCCTTGGCGTTCCAGGCGTCGAGACCCTCGCGCAGGGACCGGCCGACGCTCTGGACGGCGAAGTCGATGATGGTGGTGGTGCCGCCCCAGGCGGCGGCCCGGGTGCCGGTCTCGAAGGTGTCGGAGGCGAAGGTGCCGCCGAACGGCAGCTCCATGTGGGTGTGGGCGTCGACGCCGCCCGGGATCACGTACTTGCCGGTGGCGTCCAGGGCGCGCTCGGCCGTCCACGACTCGGCCGCGGGCGTGCCCGTCGCGGCGAGGGCGGCGATCCGGCCGTCCTCGATCAGGACGTCGGCGTGGATCTCGTCGGACGCGGTGATGACGAGACCACCCCGGATGACGGTACGGCTCATGCTCCCTCTCCTTCCGGTCGTGGGTGCGCTGTGGGGGTTGTGGGGCTGTCGGGGGCCGAGGTCGGCGCTGTCGCGCGAGGCGGCCCGTGGGGCGGTTCGCGGGACGGCGTGCGCCGGGTGCCGGGGGGCCGCGCCCCCCCCCCCGCCCGTCTGCAAGCTCATGGACTACGGCAAGTTCAAGTACGAGTCGGCCATGAAGGCCCGTGAGGCGCGCAAGAACCAGGCGCACACGGTCATCAAGGAAATGAAGCTCCGGCCGAAGATCGACCCGCACGACTACGACACCAAAAAGGGTCACGTCGTTCGGTTCCTCAAGCAGGGCGACAAGGTCAAGATCACGATCATGTTCCGTGGTCGCGAGCAGTCCCGGCCGGAACTCGGCTACCGACTGCTCCAGCGTCTCGCCACGGACGTCGAGGATCTCGGGTTCATCGAGTCGAACCCGAAGCAGGACGGCCGAAACATGATCATGGTTCTCGGTCCGCACAAGAAGAAGACCGAGGCGATGGCCGAGGCCCGTGAGGCTCAGGCGGCTCGCAAGGCGGACGCGAAGGCCAACCCGGGTCGCTCGCAGAACGCTGCCGAAGAGGCCGAAGCCGACGGTGACATCACCGAGGGCGCGCCCACTGAGGCCGAGTCCACCGAGTCCACCGAGACCCCGGCCGAAGCGTCAGCCGAGGCCTGATCCCAGGGCCCCCGCCCCGGGATGTCAATCGATACATATGACGTTCCACCCCGTGGGGGGGGCGGGGGCCGGGGCCCCGCGCCCCCCCGGCGCGGGGGGTAAGCGGGGGAGGGCGAAAAACAAAAGCCAAACCGGGGCCGCCACCCCCAGAAAAAAAAACCCCGCCGCCCCGGGGGGCGGG
>NZ_JBHYXD010000064.1:0-24596 GCF_042751995.1 Streptomyces sp. NPDC059371
CCGCGCTGCCCGCGCAGCGCCGCCCCCCGCCCCCCCACCCCCGCCCCCCCCCCCCCGCCACCCAGCGGGGGGCCCGCCGGGGCCCGGCCCCCCCGGGCGACCGCCTTTCGGGGCCTGATCCGGGTGTCAGGCCTCGGATCCGGCTCCGAGATGCGGGCGAGCGCGGGGCCGGTGGGACCCGCGAGAGCCCGCCGTCATTTCACCGACCCCGCCATCACCCCCTGGACGAAGTGCCGCTGGAAGGCGAAGAAGACCGCCACCGGGACCACCAGAGACAGGAAGGCGCCCGGCGCGAGGACGTCGATATTGCTGCCGAACTGCCTTATCTGCGACTGGAGTTCGACGGTCAGCGGCTGCGATGAACTGTCGGCGAAGAGCAGGGCGACCAGCATGTCGTTCCAGACCCAGAGGAACTGGAAGATGGCGAGACTGGCGATGGCGGGCCTGCCGACCGGGAGGACCAGCCGGGTGAAGATACGCCACTCGTTGCCCCCGTCCATACGCGCCGCCTCCAGCATCTCCTTCGGCATCTCGGCGAAGTAGTTTCGCAGCAGGAAGATCGCGAACGGCAGGCCGTAGGAGACGTGGAAGAGGACGACTCCGGGGATCGTGCCGAACAGGCCCAGTCGCCCGAAGAGTTCGGCCACCGGCAGCAGGCCGATCTGGACCGGCACCACCAGCAGCGCGACCACCAGCAGGAAGATCGCGTCGCGCCCCGGGAACTCCAGCCACGCGAAGGCGTATCCGGCGAGCGCCGCGAGGACGACGACGAGCACGGTCGCGGGGACGGAGATCAGGACGGTGTTCCAGAACGCCCGGGTCATCCCCTCGTTGCCCAGCAGGGCCGAGTAGTTGTCGAAGGACAGCTGCCCCGGACTCTTCAGCGTGGTCCACCAGCCTCCCCGAGCGGTGTCCTGGGCCGAGCGCAGCGAGGAGAGGAAGAGGCCCGCGAGCGGGGTGAGCCACACGAGGCCCACGACGACGAGGAACGCCTGCACCACGCCGCTGCCGAGCCCACGCCTGAGCACGTTCATCGTCGACTCCCTCGGAAACGGCGGACGTTGATGACCATGGCGGGGATCACCAGGATCAGGAGCAGCACGCCGAGCGCGCTGCCGAGGCCCTGGTTGTTGCCGCCGCCGAACGACACCAGCCACATCTGGGTGGCGAGCACGGTGGCGTCCTCCTGTACCGGTCCCGGTGCGATGATGTAGACGAGGTCGAAGACCTTCATCACGTTGATGACGAGGGTCACGAAGACGACGGTCAGGACCGGTGCGAGCAGCGGGACCGTGATCCGGCGGAAGATCTGCCACTCGTTCGCGCCGTCCATCCGGGCGGCCTCCAGCGCGTCCCGCGGCAGCGCGGCGAGGCCCGCGCCGATCAGCACCATGGCGAAGCCTGTCCAGATCCACAGGTAGGCCCCGATGATCGCCGGCGTGACGAGTGCCGGACCGAGCCAGGACACGCCCTCGTACGGCGGGGCGAAGTTCGCCGCGGGCAGCCGCACGGTGTAGGAGCCCGCCGCGAGGTCCGGGAAGCGGAAGGAGCCGTCGGCCGCGGTGGTGTCGGTCGCGACGGCGTGACCGTCGCGCACCGCCTCGACCGTCATCTCGGGCAGTCCGCTCTCCTTGCGGTCGGCCCTGCCCTGCTCCCCTCCCCCGCCACGGGTGAAGTCCAGGTAGACGGCGCCGCGCAGTTCGCCGGGAGCCGCCGGGTGCCGGGCGGCGGCGTACGCGGACCTCGCGCCCTGCGGCAGGTCCTCGGGGAGTACGCCCACCAGCCCGAGGGCCACGGTGTGGCCCGGCGACGCGGGAGCGGTCGTACCGTACGAGCCGTCGGCGCCCACGGTGAGGCCCTGGCCCTCGCGGACGCGGGCGGTCGGGTACGCCGAGGTTCCGGCGAAGGCGTCGTGCACGGAGACGACGGCCGCGTTCAGCACCCCCTTGTCGGGATCCTCGTCGTAGGCGAGGCGGAAGATGATGCCCGCGGCGAGGAAGGAGACCGCCATCGGCATGAACAGCAGCAGTTTGAAGGCCGTCGCCCAGCGCACCTTCTCGACGAGGACGGCGAGGACGAGGCCGAGGCCGGTGAGCAGGGTCGGTGCGACGATCACCCAGATCGCCGTGTTGCGGACGGCCTTGGCCGTGGCGGGGTCGCGGAACATCTCGGTGTAGTTGTCACCGCCGACGAACCGGGTGCCGGAGGCGTCGAAGAAGCTGCGGCCCACGGAGAACAGCACGGGGTAGACGACGAGCGCGCCGAGCAGGAGCAGCGCGGGCAGGACGAAGGCGAGAGCGACGACCCGGCCGCGGCGCCGGGCCCGCCGTCTGCGGTCGGCCGGGACGACCGGCGGCGGGCCCGTCTCTTTCAGAAGCGTGGCGGTCATGCGCGATCAGCCCTTGTACGCCTTGGCCGCCGCGCTCTCCAGCTCGGCCGCGGTGCCCTTCGGGTCGGACGGGTCGCGCAGGAAGTCCTGGAGGATCTTCCACTCACCGGCTCCCTTCGTGCCGCCGAACGCGGCCGGGGCCTGGTCGGACATGTCGAAGCGGACCGAGTCCCCGGCGGCGACGAGGGACTTGGCGGTCTCCCGGGTGATGTCGTCGCCGTAGGAGGCGAGGTCGAGCTTCTTGTTCGGGGACAGGAAGCCGCCCGCCCCGGCCCAGACCGCGGACGCCTCGGGGGTCGTCAGGTACTCCAGGAACCGCATGGCGGCCTTCTGGTTCCCGCCGTCCTTGAGGACGACGGCGGCGTCGCCGCCGCTGACCACGGGCGCCTTACCGCCGGAGACCGCCGGGAAGGGGAAGAAGTTCGCGTCCGCGCCGATCTTCCTGCCGAACTGGTCCTTGGCGACCCCGGCGACGAAGTCGCCCTCGTAGACCATGCCCGCCTCGGGCTTGGGGCCGAAGACCTTCTCGACGGAGCCCGGGAAGTCGGTGTTCAGGGCCCCCTTCGGGCCGCCGGCCAGCAGCTGCCTGTCCTTGAAGAGCTTGCCGAGGGTGGTGAGCGCCTCGACCACGGTCGGGTCGGTCCACTTGATCCCGTGGGTGGCCAGGGCGTCGTACTTCTCGGGCCCGGCCTGGGAGAGGTAGATGTTCTCGAACCAGTCGGTGAGCGTCCAGCCGTCCTGTCCGGCCACGGAGAAGGCGGCGAGACCCGAGTCGGAGACCGTGTGCCCGGCTTTCAGCATCGCGTCGTAGGTCGCCGGCGGCTCGACGCCCGCCCGGTCGAGGGCCTCGGGGCTGTACCAGACGGTGGACTTGTGCGCGGCCTTGAAGTAGAGCCCGTACAGCGTGCCGTCGACGCTGCCGTAGTCCTTCCACACACGCGCGTAGTTGGCGTCGACCGCCGTCCGGGCGGTCTTGGACAGCGGTTCGAGCCAGCCCTGCTTCGCGAACTGCTGGAGCACGCCGACCTGCGGGACCATCACCACGTCGGGGGCCTTGCCGCCCTCGATCTTGCTGCCGATGACGGTGGAGACGTTGTCGCCGGTGGAGACGAACTGCGTCTTGGCGCCGGTCTTCTCGGTGAAGGCGTCCAGCACCTTCTGGAAGTTCTTCTGCTCGCTGCCGGACCAGACCCCGGCCACGGTGATCGTCTGGCCGTCGAGCGCCTTGTCACCGCCGCCCGCGGAGACGGGGCCGCCGCCGCAGGCGGTCGCGCCGAGCGTGAGGGCGAGGGCGGTGCAGCTCGCGAGCAGGGTGGTACGTCGTCGCATCATCGTCGATGTCCCTTCGAAGGCTGGTAACTGCGAGATGGTTGAAGGTCGTTGATCCACCAGGCGGCGGTCGAGCCGGGGAGCACCCCGGCCGGACAGGGGCCGCTGGACAGCAGTGGGGTTCCGTCGACCGGCGCCGGCGCCGGCGCTGTGCCGAAGTTGACGGCGCACACCAGGCCCTCGCCGCGGACGAAGGCGAGGACCCCGGGCCCAGTGTCCAGCCAGCGCAGCTCGCCCTCGCCCAACTGGGGCAGTCCAGACCGCAGTTGGAGGCCGTCGCGGTAGAGGTGCCAGAAGGAGCGGGTGTCGGCGAGGGCGCGGTCGGTCGCGTACTCGGCGAAGTAGGCCGGCTGCGGCAGCCACGGTTCGGCGCTCTCCGCACCCGGGGTGAACCCGAACGGTGAGGCGTGCCCGGACCACGGCAGTGGCACCCGGCAGCCGTCGCGGGTCCTGGCGCGGCTCCCGGTGCGGCGGAATATGGGATCGGTGAGCACGTCGTCGGGGAGGTCGACGACCTCGGGCAGTCCGAGTTCCTCGCCCTGGTAGATGTACGCGGCTCCGGGCAGCGCCAGCATCAGCAGCGCGGCGGCCCGGGCCCGGGCCGCACCCAGGCCGCTGCCCTCGGTTCCGAGTTCGCCGTAGCGGGTGACCGTGCGGACCTGGTCGTGGTTGTTGAGCACCCAGGTGACGGTCGAGCCGGTGCCGGCGATGTCCTGCATGGCCTCGGAGATGACCTTGCGGAAGGCGTCGGCGTTCCAGGGCGCGCTCAACAGGTCGAAGAAGAAGGCCTGGTGGAGCTCGTCGTGACGTACGTACCGGGCGTGCTCGCGGGCGGTGGGCACGGAGACCTCGCCGACGAGCAGCCGTTCGCGGCCGTCCTCGGCGGTGTACTCCTCGCACACCGACCGCCAGTGACGCCAGACGTCGTGCACCTCGGGCTGGTTCCAGGCGAGCGGGTTGACCGAGTCGCGGGTGCGGGCGTCGGCCCCGGGGTCGGGCGAGTCCGGCAGACCGGGGTGCTTGTAGAGCCCGGCGGCCACGTCGATGCGGAAGCCGTCGACGCCCCGGTCGAGCCAGAAGCGCAGTACGTGGTCAAAGTGGCCGCCGACCTCGGGGTTGCGCCAGTTCAGGTCGGGCTGCTCCGGGGTGAACATGTGCAGGTACCACTGCCCCGGCGCGCCGTCCGGCTCGGTGACCCTGCTCCAGGCGGGGCCGCCGAACATGGCGTGCCAGTTGTTGGGCGGTTCGGCGCCGTCCGCTCCGCGGCCGTCCGCGAAGTGGAAGAGGGCGCGGGCGGCGCTGCCGGGGGCCGAGGCCAGCGCCTCGCGGAACCACGGGTGCTCGCTGGAGCAGTGGTTGGGGACGATGTCCAGGAGCACCCGGACGCCGAGGCGCCGGGCGTCCGTCATCAGCAGGTCGAACTCGGCGAGGTCACCGAAGACCGGGTCCACGTCGCAGTGGTCGGCGACGTCGTAGCCGTGGTCGTGCTGCGGCGAGGGGTAGAAGGGGCTGAGCCAGATCCCGTCGACCCCGAGCTTCTTCAGGTACGGCAGTCCGGCCCTGACTCCGGCGAGATCACCGATGCCGTCCCCGGTGCTGTCCAGAAAGCTCCGGACGTACACCTGGTAGATCACTGCGTCGCGCCACCAGCGGTGCATGTTGAGCGTCACCCGTAGACCTGTCTGTGCGTGGGCTTCGGTTATGCATGCATGTTAGGTAGGCATGTCGAGGAGATGTCAACGAGTAGACGGGAGGTAGCGTCAACGAGGCCCTTTAAATGGGCATTTTTCAGTCCGCTCAGCAGAAGATGAGACGGCGGCGTTACCTAACATGTAACTAGGAAGGGGTGTCGCCGGATGCGAACTGGAACGGGGTCAGCCCCGGCGCGAGATGTCCGCCAGCTCGCGCGCCAGGCGGCGCACGGCGGCCTCGGGCGTCTGGTGCCCGGTCATCGCGTCGTGCACCACGGCCTGCACGACGAGGCTCACCTGGTCGTAGCGGGGGCTCTTGGGGCGCGGCTTCGCGGCGAGCACGCCGGCGCGCAGCGTCGGCAGGTAGGGGAACGCGCGGATCAGTTCGGGGTCCTTGTAGAGCGCGTCCCGTACGGGCGGCAGCGCGCCCTTGGTCAGGACCTGGCGCTGCACCGGTTCGCTGGTGAGATACGCGATGAGCCGCGCGGCCGAATCGGGGTGCCGGGCCTGCGCGTTGACCGCGAGGTTGGAGCCGCCCAGCACACTGCTGCCCGGACCGTCGGCGCCGGGCAGCGGCACCGCGCCGACCTTCCCGGCGACGGCCGATCCCGGGGCGGAGGCACTGACGTAGGCGTAGGGCCAGTTCCGCAGGAAGAGGAGATGCCCGTCCTGAAAGGCCTGCTTGGACTCCTGCTCCTTGTACATCAGCGCTTTTCCGGGTATCCAGCCGTCACGCACGCCGTCGGCGAGGAAGCCGATGCCCTCGCGGGCCGCCGCGGAGTCCACCGTGACGCGTTCGCCCTCGTCACCGAGGATCGAACCGCCGGCCGAGTAGACCGCCTCGGCGGCGTTCACGGTGAGGCCCTCGTAGGGCAGGAACTGGCCCGCGTAACCGTCGAGTCCGTACTTCGGCGCGATGGTCCTTGCCTGCCGCTCCAGCTCGGCCCAGGTGCGCGGCGGCGCGACCCCTTCCTTGGCCAGGATGTCCTTGCGGTAGAGGAGCAGTCCCGCGTTGGTGACGTACGGGACGGCGTACAGCCTCCCGTCGTACCTCGCGGTGTCCTCCACCGGCCGCAGGAAGGCGTCGAGCGGGAAGCGGTCGCGGGGCAGCGGGGCGATCCAGCCCGCGGCGGCGAACTCCGAGGTCCACGCGACATCGATGTTGAGGACGTCGAAGCGGCTGCGGTCGCCTCCGCGCAGGTCGGTGGTCATCTGGGCGTGGGTCTCGTCCGCGGAGTCGGGGAGTTCGACGAGCGTGACCTTCTCGCCGGGGTGCGCCCGGTTCCAGCCGTCGAGCAGCGGTCCGAGATAATCGGTGAGGTCACCCGCGGTGGCCAGGGTCAGCGGACCGCGTCCGCCCCCGCGCGCGCCGTCGGCGGGCGAGCCCGAGGCGACGTATCCGGACAGGACGACCGCGACGACCAGGAGGCCCCTACCGGCGGCACGCATCCACCGCATAGGTTCCTCCCTGTACACCGGCACCGGGCACCTTCGCCCGGAGTCAGAAGCCATGTATACCTGTTAGGTATGGGCGATACTAGGGCCTGCGGCACATTGCCCTCCGACGCACGGAGGTTCGGCACATGGGCCCGCGACACCTGACGAGCATGCCGTGAGCGGCCGGTCCGCCCCGGGGGCGGACCGAGAAGAAGAGAGAGAAGAGGGGGAGGAGAGCACGAGTGCGGCTGCCCCTCCTGGCCCTGCTGGCACGCGGCCCGGCCCACGGCTACGAACTCAAGCAGGACCTTGAGCAACTGCTGGGCTCCGCGTACCCTCAGCCGAACGTCGGCCAGATCTATGTGACGCTCGGCCGCCTCGAGAAGTCGGGACTGATCGAGGGCGAGGAGGTCGAGCAGTCGAGCCGGCCCAACAAGAAGATCTACCACCTCACCGACGCCGGGCGTGAGGCGCTGCGCGCCTGGTACGAGGAGACGGCGGACGAACCGCGGGTGCGGGACGAGTTCTTCATGAAGCTCGCGCTCGCGCCGCAGACCGGTCTCGCCGACCAGATCGCCCTGATCAACAAACAGCGGCGCCGGTATCTGAACACCATGCGCGAACTGTCGAAGCTCGCCACGACCGAGAACCGGGACAACCGCATCTCCCAGCTGCTCATCGAGGGCGCCATGCTGCATCTGCAGGCCGATCTCGACTGGCTGGAACGCTGCCAGGAGGAGTTGGAGGAGCAGGGATGAGCCGCACCCCTCCCGAGCCACGCGCCGAGAACCCGTCGGCGCGGTCCGAGAGCCCTTCGCCGGGCACCGGGGAGACCGCCGTGCTGCGCGCACGGAACCTGGTCAAGACCCACTACGGGGAGGGGGCCCCCGCACATGCCGTGCGTGGCGTCGACCTCTGTGTGAGGCGGGGCGAGTTCGTGGCCGTCACCGGCCCCTCCGGCGCCGGGAAGTCGACCCTGTTGCATCTGCTCGGCGGACTCCAGCGGCCGGACTCCGGCAGCATCTGGCTGGACGGCGCCCGCACGGACGGATACGGCGAGGCCCGCTGGGCGGTCGAGCGCCGACGCCGCATCGGCATCGTGTTCCAGTTCTTCAACCTGGTGTCGAACCTCTCGGTCGCCGACAACGTCGAACTGCCGGCCCTGCTCGCCGGGGTCTCTCCCAAACAGGCGCGCGCCGAGCGCGAGCAACTGCTCGCCGAGCTGGGGCTTCAGGGGAAGGAGCGCAGCATGCCGGGCGAGCTGTCCGGCGGTGAGCAGCAGCGCGTCGCACTGGCCCGGGCACTGGTGAACCATCCCCCTCTGCTGCTCGCCGACGAGCCCGCGGGAAGCCTGGACAGCAAGGGCACCCGCGAGGTGACCCGGCTGCTGTCCCGTTTCCACCGGCGCGGACAGACGATCCTGCTGGTCACCCATGACGCGCGGCTCGCCAGCGCCGCGGACCGGGTGATCAGCTTCTTCGACGGCCGTATCGCCGACGACGCGGAGCTCGACGGCACGCCGTCGCGGAACCTGGGCATTTCCGGCGTTCTGGAACTGAGGGACTGAACCGGCATGCCCGACCTCTCCCCCTCAGCCTCCGTCGTTCCGGTCGCGCTCCTCGCCTCCGCTGTTCCGGCCGCCGCCCCGGCTTCGGTGACCCCGGTCGCCTCCGTCGTCCGTACCGCGGTCCCCGTCCGCGAGCCGAGAGGCTGAGCGGGGATGCGTGCCACGTTGCGCTGGGCGCACGCCGATCTGCGCACCCACCGGGGCGAGGCGTTGTTCATCGTGCTCGCCACCGCCGGGATCGTCGCCTCGTTGCTGCTGGCCACCGCGCTCTTCGGCTACGCGACCAACCCATGGCAGCGGGTCTTCACCCAGTCGCACGGAGCGCACGTGTGGATCCACACCGGACCGTCGTCGCAGGCACAACGACTCGCCGACGTGGACGGAGTGGACTCCGTCGCGGGCCCCTATCCCACGGCCGCGACCACCGTCGAGTCACGCGGAACCCGCGCAGCGGTCGAACTGCGCGGCGCCACCGGTGAGCCCTCCATGGGACGCCCGCTGCTCGCTTCCGGACGCTGGCTCGACCCCGCCGACGCGGACGGCGTGGTGCTGGAGAGCAGCCTCGCCCGGGCACTGTGGGCGGAACCGGGCGACACCCTCACCGTGCCGGGCACCGCCCGGGAGCTGACCGTGCTCGGCGTGGCCGACAGCGCCGAGCCCCGGTACAGCCCGGGAGAGCGGTCGGGCCTGGTGTGGGCACTCCCGTCGGCGGTGCGGGGCACCGCCGGGCGCGCCGGGCAGGTGATCGGGCTGCGGCTGGACGATCCCGGCGACACGGACTACGCGGTCCAGCGGGCGGTCACCCTCCTCGGCGCCGGCGCGGTCACCGAGGTCTCCCCCTGGCAGCAGGCACGGGCCGAGGCGCAGGGTGACAACCGGCTGCTCGGGCAGGTTCTCGGCCTGTTCGGCCTGGGCGCGCTGGTCGCCGCGGGGCTCGCCGCGCACGGTGCCATCGGCACCCGGATCCGTGGCCATCTCCGGGACATCTCGGTACTGAAGGCGATCGGCTTCACGCCGGGCCAGGTGGTTCGCATCTTCCTGCTGCAGCACGTGGCGTTCGCGCTGCTGGGCGCCGTGCTCGCTGGCGCGCTCACGCAGGCGCTGGGCAGCCGGGTCCCCGGGCGTCTCGGGGACGCGGTCGGTGTGTGGCAGGGACTCCCGGGGCATACCGCGGCGCTCTTCTCGGTGCCCGCGGCGGTGGTGCTGTTCATCGCCGCGACGACCGGGCTCGCCGCGTGGCGGGCCGGACGGGTGTCACCGGTGCCGGGGCTGCGCGCCGCCGCACCGCTCGGTGGCGGACTGCCGCGCGCGGCGCGCGGGGCGCTGGGACTGCGGTTGCCGTCCGCCTTGGTGCTGGGCTGGCACAAGGCGTTCGCCCGCCGGCCGCGCTCGCTGGCCACGGTCGCCCGCCTCGCGCTGCCGCTGCTGCTGATCGTGGTGGCCATGAGCGCCTGGACGACCATCGACCGTTTCCACAGCAGGCCCGATCAGCTCGGTCTCGCCGCCACGCTCACCGTCCGGCCGGACGGGAGTCTGTCCGATTCCGGTGTACGGGCCCTGCTCGACCGGAACCCGCGGGTCACCGGTGTCCACCCGGGCATCCAGGTGCCCGCCCTGGTCCCCGGCCAGACGGGCACGATCGCGCTGCGCGGCCTCGGCACCCGGCAGGACCCGTACCCGTTCTCGCTGGCCGAGGGCCGCCCCGCGCGCGGATCGGACGAGGCGGTGGCAGGTCAGGGCCTGCTCGACCTGCTGGACGTGCGGGTCGGCGACTGGGTGCGGGTGACCGTGGGTGAACAGCCGCAGAACCTGCATATCGTGGGACGGAACATCGAGCCGGAGAACGGGGGCCGGGTCATCTCCACCTCGCTCGACACCCTCCGTGAGAACGACCCGGAACTCCGGCCGACGCTCTACCAGCTCCGGCTGCGCCCCGGCGCGGACCCGCACCGGGTGGCCGCGGAGCTGACCGCCTCCGCGCACGGACGCTTCGACGTGCACGCCGTGTCGAACCCGGCCGACGGGCTCTCGCCACTGCGCGGAGTCGTCGTAGGACTGATCGCCGTCCTGGCCCTGATCGGGCTCATCGAGCTGCTCACCGCGATCGGCGGCACGGTCCGCGAGGGCGAGCGGGATCTGCTGGCGCTGAAGGCGATCGGGCTGACACCGCGGCAGATCACCGCAATCACCGTGACGTCCACGGGGTGTACGGCGTTCGCGGCGGTCCTCGCCGGTACGGCGCTGGGTCTGCCCCTCGCGCACTGGCTGATCGATGCCCAGGGCAGGTCGAGCGGGATCGGGGCGGGTGTCGCGCGGGGACCGTCCGCCGTGCTCCTGCTGCTGTTCGGCGGCGCCGCGGTGCTGGGCGCCGCCGCTCTCGCCGCCCTGCCCGCCGCCCGGGCGGCCCGCCGACGGCTGGCGGACACCCTGAGCGCGGCGGCCTGATCCCGGTCACGCCCCGTACGGACCTCGGCCGTACGGAGCCCGCGTGCCTGGAGCGGGCTGGTTCCCCCGGGGGTCAGGGGCGTACGGGCCGCCCTGCGGGCGCGGGTCCGACGGGCCCCCGTGGGGGTGGGGAATGTGCCGGTGCCCGGGCCCGGCAGGGGTGCCCCAGGGGGGAACGTGACCGCCGGGCGGCGGGAATCCGGGCGGGGCCGGGGGACGCGGCACCGGCAGGGTCGCGGGGTGTGCGCGGAGTCTGATCCCGTGGTGGCGGCGGAGGCGGTTCATCTCCAGGGCCGCGATGGCGGTGACCGTCACGGGGGCGCCCAGGATGAAGACGACACCCATCGTGAGGCTGAGCCCGTGCAGGTCACCGGTGACCAGGTCGGGGATGGCCATGAGCCAGGTCGTCACGGCGGCCAGCAGCGGCGGCAGACAGCGGTGCACGGCCGCGGAGCCGAAGTAGTTCCCGGACAGTTGCACCGCCCCGTAGGCGACCACGCCGAGCAGCCAGAGCGCCGCGAAACCCAGCGGAACGATCGCGACGCCTCCGACGGCGGTCGCGAGCTGCATGAGGAACACGGCGGTCACGGCCATGCCGATGAACAGCACCAGCAGTTTGAGCGAGCCGAGGAGCGGGTGCCTCAGCTGCCGGACGGTTCCGGTGCGCCGCCATACGAAGAGCATCACGCCCACGGTCAGCGGCGTGATGAACAGCAGGACGACGGCCGCCGTCAGGACGTTGCCCAGGATCTCCGTGGTGTCGAACTTGTGCCGCACGAAGGTGTACACACCGAACGCCGCGACCGCTCCGGCGACGACCCGCACACGCTTGAGCCGCTCCACCGACGGATCGACGGGCTCGGGAATCCACGCCGGGTGGAACAGCGCGTTCGCCATCCGTTTCGGCTTCAGGAAAGTCCGGACCGTCAGCCTGTCCCTCGTCCATCTCTCACGTGACCCGGTCACTTCCGCTCCCCCGAACGATCGCCGTCGTGATCACCGGGGATGCTACGGGAAGCGGGCGGACTCCCACCGCCCGCTTCCCCTCAATCAGGCTCAACGGCCCCGCAGTGTCCGGTACTTGGCGACGAGGGCCTTGGTCGACTCGTCGAGTCCGGGGACGTCGGCGCCCTCGGTGAGGGCGGGTTCGACGCGCTTGGCGAGCACCTTGCCGAGTTCGACGCCCCACTGGTCGAAGGAATCGATGTTCCAGACGGCGCCCTGGACGAACACCTTGTGCTCGTAGAGGGCGATCAACTGACCCAGGACGGACGGGGTCAGCTCCTTCGCCAGGATCGTGGTGGTCGGGTGGTTGCCCTGGAACGTCTTGTGCGGCACCAGTTCCTCGGGCACACCCTCGGCGCGGACCTCGTCCGGGGTCTTGCCGAAGGCCAGCGCCTGCGTCTGGGCGAAGAAGTTCGCCATCAGCAGGTCGTGCTGGGCGACCAGGCCCGGCAGCAGGTCGGCCACGGGCTCGGCGAAGCCGATGAAGTCGGCGGGGATCAGCTTCGTGCCCTGGTGGATCAACTGGTAGTAGGCGTGCTGGCCGTTGGTGCCCGGCGTGCCCCACACCACCGGTCCCGTCTGCCACTCCACCGGGCTGCCGTCACGGTCCACGGACTTGCCGTTGGACTCCATGTCGAGCTGCTGGAGGTAGGCCGTGAACTTCGACAGGTAGTGCGAGTACGGCAGCACGGCGTGCGACTGCGCGTCGTGGAAGTTGCCGTACCAGATGCCCAGCAGGCCCATCAGCAAAGGCGCGTTGGCCTCCGCGGGAGCCGTGCGGAAGTGCTCGTCGACGAGGTGGAAACCGTCGAGCATCTCGCGGAAGCGGTCCGGGCCGATCGCGATCATCAGCGACAGGCCGATCGCCGAGTCGAACGAGTAGCGCCCGCCGACCCAGTCCCAGAACTCGAACATGTTCGCGGTGTCGATGCCGAAGTCCGACACCTTCTCCGCGTTCGTCGACAGCGCCACGAAGTGCTTCGCGACCGCGTCCTGCCCCGCCTTCAGACCGGTCAGGAGCCAGTCACGCGCGGAGGTGGCGTTCGTGATCGTCTCGATCGTGGTGAAGGTCTTGGAGGCGATGACGAACAGCGTCTCCGCCGGGTCCAGGTCCCGCACGGCCTCGTGCAGGTCGGCGCCGTCCACGTTCGACACGAACCGCACGGTCAGCGAGCGGTCGGTGAAGGAGCGCAGCACCTCGTAGGCCATGGCGGGGCCGAGGTCGGAGCCGCCGATGCCGACGTTCACGACGTTCTTGATGCGCTTGCCGGTGTGACCGGTCCATTCGCCCGAGCGGACCCGCCCGGCGAAGTCCGCCATCTTGTCCAGGACCGCGTGCACGGCCGGCACGACGTTCTCCCCGTCGACCTCGACCACCGCGTCCCGCGGCGCCCGCAGCGCCGTGTGCAGCACCGCCCGGTCCTCGGTCGTGTTGATCCTCTCGCCCCGGAACATCGCGTCCCGCAGCCCGAACACGTCCGTGGCGACGGCCAGCTCGCGCAGCAGCCGGAGCGTCTCGTCGGTGACGAGGTGCTTGGAGTAGTCGACGTGCAGATCGCCGACCTGGAGCGAGTAGCCGGAGCCGCGTCCCGCGTCGGCCGCGAACAGGTCGCGCAGATGGGTGCCCGCGAGCTCCTCGCGGTGCTTGGCCAGAGCGGTCCACTCGGGTGTCTGGTTGAGCCTGGTACGGCTTTCTGCGTTCATCTCGGACTTCCGCCTTCTTTCCTGCCTGTGCTGCTGCGTACCTTGCCCCGCTGCCGGTCCCAACCTAATTGATCAGGGCTGGACACGAGCTGTCGTAGTGCGTCCGCCGGCTCAACAACAGATACGTCCGACTGGCCCGCAGGTGTCAGCGGGATGACGGCGAGAGAGGGGGCGACGGCCCGCCTCGCAGAGCGGGAGCAGGGGCAGGGGCAGGGGCAGGGGCAGGGGCAGGGGCAGGGGCAGGGGCAGGGGCAGGAGGCAAGGGGCAGGGGCAGGGGCAGGGGCAGGAGGCAAGGGGCAGAGGGCAGGGCGGTGCGCCAGGCGTGGCTCCGGGTCCGGACTGTAGGGAATGACGATCCGACGTGCCCGGCACGAATTCCGGCCCGCACTGCTGCATCGGCGTGACCCGCCCACCGCCCGCGCGGCACAGCACAGCAGGCCACCGCACGGCACCGCACCGCATCGCACCGGCGTGCGACCGGAACACGAGAAGCCCAGCGGGCCAGGTCAGCCCTCTGTGCGGGCATCAGGACATGGCGGACCCGGCGACGGAGCGGATCCGGCATCGACGTCGCCGTGAAACCGTTCCGGCCAGACACCCATGGGATGCCCGGCCGGTTCTCAACTCCTAGATCTCGCCCCGCAGTTTGGCGAGCGCCTCGGCGAGGATCGCCTCGCCGTCCGCGTCGCTGCGCCGCTCCCGCACGTACGCGAGGTGCGTCTTGTAGGGCTCGGTGCGCGGCGGGTCCGGCGGGTTTTCCCGGTCCTGTCCGGCGGGGAAGCCGCAGCGCGGGCAGTCCCAGGTGTCGGGAACCTGCGCGTCGCTGGCGAAGCTGGGCTGCGTCTCGTGCCCGTTGGAGCACCAGAAGGAGATGCGCAGCCGCGGCGCGGACTCGCCGCGCTCGGCCTCGCCCATCGGCCCCGCCCCGACCCGGCTTCCTCGGATCGCGTTGCCACTTGCCACGGTGTAACTCCCTGCGTGATGGTGCCGCGAAGCGAGTCGGCGTGTCGCTTCGTTGCGAGCGCCTCAGTCTACGTAAGGCCCAACGCGCGTCCAGTGATTGGAGTTACATCCCCACCCCTAGACGCAAGCCCCATGATAGGCGGCGCCTGGAGGCGCGTACCGGACATGGGGCCTTACGTGCGGAATGTGCTTGCGTGATGTGCAGTTGTGCTGCCGTACCGATGCCGGTCGGATCAGTTGTTGATCTTCATCAGGACGCCGAGCACGACGATGCACGTGAACCAGAGCAGGCCGAGCACCACGGTGATGCGGTCGAGGTTGCGCTCGGCCACCGAGGAGCCACCGACGGACGACTGCATGCCGCCACCGAACATGTCGGAAAGACCGCCGCCCTTCCCCTTGTGCATCAGCACGAGCAGCATCAGCAGCAGGCTGAAGACGATCAGGGCGATCGAGAACCCCAAAACCACGGCTGGACCAACTTCCTCGGGACTGGATGGACGACGGGGGTCCGGCGCGAGAGCACCAGACCCCCGCAAGGGTACGACGAATCGCCGCTACCGCATACTTACTGGTCGCGGAACCGGACGATCTTGACGAACTCGTCGGCGTCGAGCGACGCGCCGCCGACCAGAGCGCCGTCGATGTCGGGCTTCGCCATGATCTCGGCGACGTTGCCGGACTTCACCGAGCCGCCGTACTGGATGCGGACCCGGTCGGCCAGCTCCTGGGAGTACAGCTCGGCGAGCTTGGCGCGGATCGCGGCGCAGACCTCCTGCGCGTCGTCGGCGCCGCAGACCTTGCCGGTGCCGATGGCCCACACGGGCTCGTACGCGATCACGACGGACTCGGCCTGCTCGGCGGAGAGGTCCTTCAGACCGCCCTCGACCTGGGCGAGGGTGTGGGAGACGTGGTTGCCCGCCTCGCGGACGTCCAGTTCCTCGCCCACGCACAGGATCGGGGTCAGGCCGTGCTTGTAGGCGGCCTTGACCTTGGCGTTCACGATCTCGTCGGTCTCGTTGTGGTACTGGCGGCGCTCGGAGTGGCCGACGGCCACGTACGTGCACTTCAGCTTGGCCAGCATCGAGCCGGAGATTTCGCCGGTGTAGGCGCCGGAGTCCTGCGCGGACAGGTCCTGGGCCCCGTACTTGATCTTGAGCTTGTCGCCGTCGACCAGGGTCTGCACGGAGCGCAGGTCGGTGAAGGGCGGCAGGACGGCGACCTCGCAGGCCTCGTAGTCCTTGTCGGCCAGGGCGAAGGCGAGTTTCTGGACGTGCGCGATGGCCTCGAGGTGGTTGAGGTTCATCTTCCAGTTGCCCGCCATCAGCGGCGTGCGCGTGCTCATCTAGGTCAGTCCTCCAGTGCGGCGAGGCCGGGGAGCGTCTTGCCCTCGAGGTATTCGAGGGAGGCGCCGCCACCGGTCGAGATGTGGCCGAATGCGTTCTCGTCGAAACCGAGGGTGCGCACCGCGGCGGCGGAGTCTCCGCCGCCGACGACGGTGAAGCCCTTGGACTCGACGAGGGCCTGGGCGACCGCCTTGGTGCCCTCGGCGTAGTCGGGGTGCTCGAAGACGCCCATGGGACCGTTCCAGAACACGGTCTCGGCGTCGGCGAGCTTGGCTGCGTAGAGGGCACCGGTCTCCGGGCCGATGTCCAGGCCGAGCTGTCCCGCGGGCATCTTGTCCGCGTCGACGGCGGTGTGCTCGGTGGGCGCCTTGGCCTTGAGGTCCGGGAATCCGGGGGCGACGACGACGTCGACCGGGAGCACCAGCTCGACGCCCAGCTTCTCGGCGCGCTCCATGTACTCGGTGACGGCCGGGATCTGGTCCTCCTGCAGCAGGGAGGTGCCGACCTCGTAGCCCTTGGCCTTGAGGAAGGTGAAGGCCATGCCGCCGCCGATCAGGATGCGGTCGGCCTTGCCGAGGAGCTGGTCGATGACGGCGAGCTTGTCGGAGACCTTGGAGCCGCCGAGCGCGACGACATACGGCCGCGCGACGTCCTCGGTGAGCTTCTTCAGGACGCCGACCTCGGTGGCGATGAGGTAGCCGGCGTAGTGCGGCAGCCGGGCCGGAAGGTCGTACACGGAGGCGTGCTTGCGGTGGACCGCGCCGAAGCCGTCGCCCACATAGATGTCGGCCAGGGCGGCGAGCCGGTCGGCGAACTCGCCGCGCTCGGTGTCGTCCTTGGACGTCTCGCCCGCGTTGAAGCGGAGGTTCTCGATGACCGCCACCTGGCCGGGCTCCAGGCCGTCCACCGCTTCGTGGGCGGCGGGGCCGACGGTGTCCTGCGCGAACGCGACGGGCGCGCCGAGCAGTTCACCGAGTCGCTCGGCGGGCTGGAGGAGGGAGAACGCCGGGTCCGGGGCGCCCTTGGGGCGGCCCAGGTGCGAGGCGACGATGACCTTGGCGCCCGCGTCGGCCAGCGCCTTGACGGTGGGCAGGACGGCTCGGATGCGGCCGTCGTCGGTGATGAGGCCGTTCGCCAGCGGCACGTTGAGGTCGGCGCGGACGAATACCCGCTTGCCGGCCACTCCTTCGGCGAGAAGCTCGTCGATCGTCTTCATGAAAGGGACTCCTGGGGAAGGCTCTTCAGATCCGCGAGAGGTGACCGATCCGGGCGATCGGTCACTACGTGGCGCAGGGCCCGGACAGCGCGGCGTCGCGCTGCCCGAGCCCTGGCTCACATCGAGGTGCCTGCTCCGGGAACTAGAGCTGGCCGCCGACGAAGACCGTGAGGTCGACGAGACGGTTGGAGTAGCCCCACTCGTTGTCGTACCAGCCGAGGATCTTCACCGTGTTGCCCTCCTGGACCATGGTCAGGGAGGAGTCGAAGGTGCAGGAGGCCGGGTCGCCGACGATGTCCGAGGAGACGATCTGGTCCTCGGTGTACGCCAGGAAGCCCTTGAGGTCGCCGTCGTCGGAGGCCTTCTTGAACGCGGCGTTGACCTCGTCCTTGGTGACCTCGCGCTGGAGCGTCACGACCAGGTCGGTGGCCGAGCCGGTCGGGACCGGGACGCGCATGGCGATGCCGTCCAGCTTGCCCTTGAGCTGCGGGAGGACCAGGGCGGTGGCCTTGGCGGCACCGGTCGTGGTCGGGATGATGTTCTCGGCGGCGGCACGGGCGCGACGCAGGTCCGAGTGCGGGAAGTCCAGGATGCGCTGGTCGTTCGTGTACGCGTGAACCGTCGTCATCAGGCCCTTGACGATGCCGAAGTTCTCGTCGAGAACCTTGGCCATCGGCGCCACACAGTTGGTGGTACAGGAGGCGTTGGAGATGATGTTGTGGTTCGCCGGGTCGTACTTGTCCTGGTTGACGCCCATCACGATGGTGATGTCCTCATCCTTGGCCGGAGCCGAGATGAGGACCTTCTTGGCGCCGCCGGCGATGTGCTTCTCGGCGTCGGCCTTCTTCGTGAAGATGCCCGTCGACTCGATGACGATGTCGACGCCCAGCTCGCCCCACGGGATGTCGGAGGGGTTGCGCTCGGACAGGACCTTGATGGTGTGGCCGTCGACGGTGATCGTGTCGGCGGTGTGCGACACCTCGGCCTTGAGGCGGCCCAGAATGGTGTCGTACTTCAGAAGGTGGGCGGTGGTCGCGGTGTCACCCAGGTCGTTGACAGCCACGATCTCGATGTCAGCACCCTGCTCCAGCAGCGCGCGGAAGTAGTTACGACCGATGCGGCCAAAGCCGTTGATGCCTACGCGGATCGTCACGAACCGATCTCCTCGTTAGGTACGCCGACTCAAGTGTCGGCGAGTTTGTATGGGATGTCCCCGACCGCCTCCGACCCTACCTCCCCCAAGGCCCCTGAGTGACATCGACCACGGCCATACACGGCAGGGTGATCCGTACCCGCCAGTAGGGGTACGGATCACCCTTGCCGATCATGGGATTGTCACGGACCGTCAGTCGTCAAGTGCCGAGAGTGCCTTTCCGATGAGGGCCGCGCGGTCGGCCGCCGTGCCGACGTGTTCCAGGCCGAAGCCCAGCAGCACGGTGTCGTCCGTGGTGACCGCTCCATATGTCCTGAAGAGTTCGCCGGTGCGTGCCCAGTCCCGCAGAACCGCCGGGCTGCCCGCGGGCGGACCGGCGACGGTCCAGGGGCCGAGGGAGGTCTCGAAGCCCTCGGTCCCGGTGCTGGTGCCGCCGACCACGAGGGCGGTGTTGTCGACGAGGACGCCGTGGCCGCCCGTGCTCGGGTCGGTGATGTAGCCGATCGACACCTCGATCGACCGGCCGGCGTACGCGCTCAGGTCGAACGCGACCGGCTGCCAGCCGCTGGACGCGCCGGTGAGACTGTTCCACTGCCCGCTGGAACCCGTGGCGGTGCAACCCGCCGCGCTCACGGTCAGATAGTGCTTGATCCACGGGTGTTCCCGGGCGAGGAAGCCGGCCTCGCACTCGGTCGGGACGGCTGCCGAGCTGGCGCCGCCCGCCTCGGGGAGGGTGGTCCAGTCGTCGGCCCCGGTCGTGTGGACCTCGACGACCGCGTGGTCGTAGCCGGGCTCGGTGTCCCACAGCATCTGGGAGCGCAGCGTCGGCTTGTCGGCGGCGGTGACGCCGGTGAGGTCGATGGTGCGGGTCAGCCGCTTGTAGGCGTCGTCGGTGTGCACCGCGGCGGCCATGTACGAGCCCTCGTACGGCCCGTACGGGTTCACGGTCCCGCTGAACTGTCCCGCTCCCGCGCCGGAGGCGAACTGCGGGTACTGCGCCGGGGAGAGCGAGTCCGAGGTGACGCCGTAGGTGCCCGCCGCGTTCAGCGGGTTGCCGGGCGCGTCACCGAGGGTGCCGGTGGCGCCGTCGAGCCCGCCGGATCCGGTGAAGCCCTTGGCGCCGGGTGTGGACGTACGGGAGTAGGCGCCCAGGTAGTACTGGCTGAAGTCGTTCGAGAGGGTGCCGCCGCCGAGGTCGACGCTGCCGCCGGCCAGTTCGCCCGCCTCGACGAGCTTGCCGCCCTCGTTGAGGTAGGCGCGGAGCTGGAGCTGGGTGGCGTTTCCGGGCCGCGGGGCGCCGGTGTAGTGGACGACCGTGCCGAAGTGGCCGAGCACGCCGAGCGCGTCCGGCGCGCCCTGGGTGGCGACGTCCCAGACGAGCGCCTTCCTTCCGTCGGCCTTCAGCGCGTCGACATAGGTCTGCGCCTGTGTGGCGGCCCCGCCCTCCTCGGCGACCACGAGCACGTCGGCGCGCGGCCGCTGGGCCACGGTGTACGTGAAGCGGGTGCTGGAGGTCGGCTTCCCACTCCTGGTCTCGCCGGTGAACCAGACCTCGACCGTGTCACCGGGGCGGGCGTCCTCGACCTTGGCGCGGTACTCGTCGAAGTAGAGGTTGTCCGTGCCGCCGTAGGTCTCGCCGCCGCGCCATGCCCTGAGCGCCGTGTCGTGCGTACGGCCGCCGTTGACGCGGTACTTGAGCTTCTTGTCGCGTACGGACTTGCGGACGACGACGGAGACCTTCTGGTCCGCGCCGCGGCCGTACGACGTCGTGAAGGCGGACGGGGTGAAGTCGGGTGCGTCGAGGCCGACCGAGGAGGAGGGCCGGTCGGGGTGGGCCGCGGTCTCGGCGACGGAGAGCGCGAACGGGACGTTCTTCTCGAATTCCTGCTCGATCAGCTTCTCGTCGTCCGGGAAGGTGAAGACCGAGGCGCAGTCCGCGGCGTTCCAGGCGTCGTTCGGGTCGAGGTCCGAGGCGGTCTCACAGGTCGACATCTCGGGGGTGAACATCGCCGTGCCGTTGACATTGCCGGCGTGGCCGTCCGCCTCGCCGTTGGTGGTGTAGAGCTCCGATGAGACCTGCGGGTGATAGCCCGGGATCGCGGACTTCTCGGGCGTTCCGGCGAGCGACTTGTAGAGCACGTCGTCCGGTGTCGGCGTCGCCACCTGCCAGCCCACTCCGTAGAGCAGCAGTTCGGCGGCGGAGTGGTAGTTGATCCCGTACGTGAAGCCGACGCGCTTCTCGAAGGCGTCGAGCGCCTTGGTCTCGGGCTCGGACCCGGGGCTCGTGCCCCGGTAGGTCTCGCTGGTGGGGTTGGGGGACGAACCCTCGTCGTCGTAGCCCCACTTGTAGGAGAAGTTGCGGTTGAGGTCGACGCCGTCACCGGTGGCGATGACGCCGTCGCCGTTCACGTCCCGCAGGTTCTTGCGCCACTGGCGGGTGTCGGCGTCCTTGAAGGTGTAGTCGTAGCCGTCGGGGTTGGCCGACAGGACGAACCACAGCTCGGTGGAGTCGACGATCTTCTTGACGCGCTTGTCCGTGGAGTAGTTGTCCAGGTAGTAGTGCATCAGCCGCCGCGTCATCTCGGGCGTGATCCACTCGCGCGCGTGCTGGTTGGACATGTACAGCACCGACGGCTTGGAGCCGTCCTTGGTCTTCCTGGCGCCCTTGGTCAGCTTCAGCGCGAGGATGTCCTGGCCGTTCAGGGTCTTGCCGATGGAGACGACCTTCGTCAGGCCGGGGTTCGCCCGACCCGTCTCGACGATCTCCTCCTGGAGGTTGCCCTTCCCGCTGTAGGGGCGGAACACGCCCTGGGCAGCGTCGGCGACGCGGTCCTCGGCCTTGGCGGACAGGGTGTGCTCGGTGAGGTCGACGCCCTGCTTCTCCAGCTTCCTCGCCTGCTGGTCGGTGACGTAGACCTCGACCGTGCTCCTGCCGTTCTTCCAGGTCGTGTCGCCGAGCTCGTGACTGTCCTGGCCGGCCGCGAGCAGCAGGGGTACCTGCTGTTTCGTGACCTCCGCGCGGAACACCTTCACGGCGTTCGCGTCGGGCTTGGGTGAACTGCCCTCCTGTGCCCGGGCGACCGGCGCCACGGCCGCACCGCCCAGCAGGAGCGCGCCGGTAGCGAGGATCGCGCTCGCTCTTCGTCTCATGAGTCCCCCTTGCACGGGTCCGCCACAGCAGCGAACGGATGCCAGGCTCATGACACTTCAAGGTCAAGTCAAGGGCGCCTCGCGGGCAGACAGAAGCCGG
This sequence comes from Streptomyces sp. NPDC059371, assembly GCF_042751995.1. Lineage (NCBI taxonomy): Bacteria > Bacillati > Actinomycetota > Actinomycetes > Kitasatosporales > Streptomycetaceae > Streptomyces > Streptomyces sp. NPDC059371. The sequence continues at coordinate 21,497 of NZ_JBHYXD010000064.1, forward strand.
CGCCGATCTCCCAAGAGGGCATCGGCGCCGGCATATTGAGCTTCTGTCAGATTTTCCGGCAGGTATTTCACACCACCCGCGCAGGTCCGGAACTCGCGCACGTCTCTCACGCCGCCCCGCGATCCGGGTCAGCCCGCGAGGTTGTCCGCCATCTCCTCGGACAGACTCGACTCCGTCCCGGGGATCCCGAGGTCCTGCGCCCGCTTGTCGGCCATCGCCAGCAGCCGGCGGATACGGCCCGCGACGGCGTCCTTCGTCAGCGGCGGGTCGGCGAGCGCGCCCAGCTCCTCCAGGGAGGCCTGCTTGTGCTCCATGCGCAGCCGTCCGGCGGCGGCCAGGTGCTCCGGCACCTCGTCCGCGAGGATCTCCAGGGCGCGCTGGACACGGGCGCCGGCGGCGACGGCGGCGCGCGCCGAGCGGCGCAGGTTGGCGTCGTCGAAGTTGGCGAGCCGGTTCGCCGTCGCGCGGACCTCGCGGCGCATCCGCCGCTCCTCCCAGGCCAGCACCGACTCGTGCGCGCCGAGGCGGGTCAGCAGCGCGCCGATCGCGTCGCCGTCGCGGACGACGACCCGGTCGACACCGCGCACCTCGCGGGCCTTCGCCGCGATCGAGAGCCGGCGGGCGGCACCGACGAGCGCGAGCGCGGCCTCCGGTCCCGGGCAGGTCACCTCGAGGGACGAGGAACGGCCGGGCTCGGTGAGCGAGCCGTGGGCCAGGAAGGCCCCGCGCCAGGCGGCCTCGGCGTCGCAGGTGGCCCCCGAGACCACCTGCGGCGGCAGTCCGCGGATCGGGCGTCCCCGCCCGTCCACGAGCCCTGTCTGCCGGGCGAGCTGGTCACCCCCCGCGACGACGCGCACCACGTAGCGCGAACCGCGGCGCAGTCCGCCGGGCGCCATCACGATCAGTTCGGAACTGTGGCCGAAGATCTCCAGAATGTCCCGCTTCAGGCGGCGCGCCGCCATCGCGGTGTCCAGCTCCGCCTCGATCACGATCCGGCCGCTCACCAGGTGGAGGCCGCCGGCGAACCGCAGGACGGCGGAGACCTCCGCCTTCCTGCAGCAGGTCCGGGTGACGGGGAGCCGGGAGATCTCATCCTTCACCGCTGCCGTCATCGCCATGGGCCGATCCTTCCATGCATCCGAAAAATACGGTCGTACGCGGCGGCCAACAGCTCCGGATCGTGCCGCGGAGATCCATCGGGCCTGGCCACCGGCGCCAGCTCGACCGCGGCGCCGAACCGCTTGGCGGCGTCGGCGAGTGACTCGCGGTCGGGCACGGCAGCCTCGTCGGCCAGCACCACGTCCAGGGCGAGTTTAGGGGCGTGTCGTCCCAAAACCTCCAAATGACGCTGCGGGGAGAAGCCTTCGGTTTCTCCGGGCTGCGGTGCGAGGTTCAGGGAGAGTACCCGGCGCGCTCTGGTCCGGCTCAGGGCGTCCAGGAGTTCGGGCACCAGAAGATGCGGAATGACCGACGAGAACCAGGAGCCGGGGCCGAGGACCACCCAGTCCGCGTCGAGGACCGCGGCCACGGCCTCGGGCACGGCCGGGGGATCCTGCGGTACGACGAGCACGGACTGGACCTCGCCCCGGGTGAGCGCCACGTTCGCCTGGCCCCGGACGGTGCCGACCTCGTCCGGCCGGTCGGGGTCGTGCCCCTTGACCAGGGCCTGGAGCTCCAGGGGCACGGCGGACATGGGCAACACCCGGCCGTGCGCGCCGAGCAGCCTGCCGACCAGGTCGAGGGCCTGGACATGGTCCCCGAGCTGCTCCCACAGGGCGACGATCAGCAGATTGCCGACCGCGTGTTCGTGCAGGTCGCCCTTGGACTGGAAGCGGTGCTGGATGACGCGGGCCCAGGTCTGGCCCCAGTCGTCGTCGCCGCACAGCGCCGCCAGCGCCTTGCGCAGATCACCGGGCGGCAGGACGCCCAGCTCGTCGCGCAGGCGTCCGCTGGAGCCGCCGTCGTCGGCCACGGTGACGACGGCGGTGAGGTCGCCGGTGATCCGGCGCAGCGCGGCGAGCGAGGCGGACAGCCCCATGCCGCCGCCGAGGGCGACGACCTTGGGCTGTGCGCCGCGGCGGCGTGGCTTGGCGCCGCGCGCCGCGGCCGGCCGGCCGGCTCGGTCCCCGGGGATCTCCCGGCGCAGCCGGCTCAGCCGCAGGGCAGTACGTCCGGTCACTCGCGCCCCATGTCCCGGTGGACGAGCACGGTCTCCACGCCCTGGGAGGCGAGGCGGGCGGCGAGCTTCTCGGCGGTCGCCACCGAGCGGTGCTTGCCGCCGGTGCAGCCGACGGCGATGGTCACATAGCGCTTGCCCTCGCGCCGGTATCCGGCGGCGATGAGCTGGAGCAGCTCGGCGTAGCGGTCGAGGAACTCCTTGGCGCCGGGCTGGTTGAAGACGTAGGCCGAGACCTCTTCGTTCAGGCCGGTGAAGGGGCGCAGCTCGGGGACCCAGTGCGGGTTCGGCAGGAAGCGCATGTCCACGACGAGGTCGGCGTCGACCGGGAGGCCGTACTTGAAGCCGAAGGACATGACGGTGGCCCGCAGCTCGGGCTCCTCATCGCCCGCGAACTGGGCGTCCATCTTGGCGCGCAGCTCGTGCACGTTCAGGCTGGAGGTGTCGATGACCAGGTCGGCGTCACCGCGCAGCTCGCGCAGCAGCTCGCGCTCGGCCGCGATCCCGTCCACGATGCGGCCGTCGCCCTGGAGGGGGTGCGGCCGGCGCACCGACTCGAAGCGGCGCACCAGGGCCTCGTCGGAGGACTCCAGGAAGACGATCCGCCGGGTGACGTTCTTGGACTCCAGGTCGGCGAGGGATTCGCGGAGGTTGTCGAAGAACCGCCGGCCGCGTACGTCGACGACGACGGCGATCCGTGCCACGTTGCCCTGGGAGCGGGCTCCGAGCTCCACCATGGTGGGGATCAGGGCGGGCGGCAGGTTGTCGACGACGAACCAGCCGAGGTCCTCCAGACACTTGGCGGCCGTGGACCGGCCGGGGGCGGCCCAGCCCGGGATTCTACCCCCAACGGGGGGGTCGGCGGGGGGCGCGCCCCCCGCCCCCCGCGCGCCGGGCCCCACCCCCCGCGCGACGCGGGGGGCG
>NZ_JBHYXD010000064.1:24606-31394 GCF_042751995.1 Streptomyces sp. NPDC059371
TCAGCCTGACTGGTGGGCGGGGGTGACGCCCCGGCTCGGGACCTCCGCTTTATCAAGACCCGGTGTGGTATGGGGGGTCCCGGGGCTCCCGCCCCCCCCGTCTCGATGCCCGTACCCACTTGTGCTCCGTCTTCCTTCGGTGATTCACGCTCCGCGTGAATTTCGTCTGCTTCGCTGTGTGTTTCCCGGCCCTGTGCCGGACGTTCCTCTTCGCGCGCGTCGTTCTCGGTCATGTCTCCTGCCCCCGTCGCTCGTCCGAGGCGCCCGCGGTCACGGGCTCCTCCGCGGGACCCGCCGTCGTCTCGGGCGCCGCGTGTTCGTCGTCTTCCATGATCTCTCCGGTGGCCGTGTTCACGGCGGGTGCCGCGGGAGCCGCCTGGGCGAGGGCCACGGCGATGGTCTCCGCCGTCTTGCGCCCCACGCCGGGGACCTCGCAGATCTGGTCGATCGTCGCGGACCGGAGCTTCTTCACGGAGCCGAAGTGTTTGATCAGTGCCTGCTTGCGGGACTCGCCCAGGCCCGGCACGTCGTCCAGCGGGCCCGATCTGAAGCGTTTGGCCCGCTTGGCGCGCTGGTAGGTGATCGCGAAGCGGTGGGCCTCGTCCCGTACCCGCTGGAGCAGATACAGGCCCTCACTGCTGCGCGGCAGGACCACGGGGTCGTCCTCGCCGGGCAGCCACACCTCCTCCAGGCGCTTGGCGAGCCCGCAGACGGCGATGTCGTCGATGCCCAGCTCGTCCAGGGCCCGCTGGGCGGCGGCGACCTGCGGCCGGCCGCCGTCGACGACGACGAGCTGCGGCGGGTAGGCGAAGCGCTTGGGCCGGCCGTCGTCCTCCGCGAGGGTGCCCCCGGAGAGCGGGGTCCCGTCGGCCAGGATCTCCGCGGCTCCCGGCACGGTGTCCTCGCCGTCAGTCCACTCCCCCGTCTTCTCCTTCTCGACGAGGTAGCGCCTGAAGCGGCGGGTGATCACCTCGTGCATGGAGCGGACGTCGTCCTGGCCGGCGAAGCCCTTGATCTGGAAGCGCCGGTACTCGCCCTTGCGCTGGAGCCCGTCCTCGAAGACGACCATCGAGGCCACCACGTCGTCGCCCTGGAGGTGCGAGATGTCGTAGCACTCGATCCGCAGCGGCGCGCTGTCCAGGTCGAGCGCCCCTGCGATCTCCTCCAGGGCGCGCGAGCGCGTGGTCAGGTCGGAGGCACGCCGGGTCTTGTGCAGGGCGAGCGCCTGGAGGGCGTTGCGCTGCACGGTCTCCATCAGCGCCTTCTTGTCGCCGCGCTGCGGTATGCGGAGCGACACGTTCGATCCGCGGCGGGCGGTGAGCCACTCCTGGACCGGTTCCACCGGTTCGGGCAGCGCCGGGACGAGCACCTCCTTGGGGACGGAGTCGCCCGTCTCCTCGCCGTAGAGCTGCTGGAGCGCGTGTTCGACGAGGTCACCGGTGGTGACCGCCTCCACCTTGTCCGTGACCCAGCCGCGCTGGCCGCGCACCCGTCCGCCGCGCACGTGGAAGATCTGCACGGCGGCTTCCAGCTCGTCCTCGGCCAGGGCGATGAGGTCGGCGTCGGTCGCGTCCGCGAGGACGACCGCGTTCTTCTCCATGGCCTTGCGCAGCGCCTCGATGTCGTCGCGCAGGCGGGCCGCCCGCTCGTACTCCATCTCCTCGGCGGCTTCCGTCATCCGCTGTTCCAGCCGGCGGATGTACGTCCCCGTACGACCCGCCATGAAGTCGCAGAACTCCTCGGCCAGGTCGCGGTGCTCCTCGGGCGAGACCCGGCCGACGCAGGGGGCGGAGCACTTGCCGATGTAGCCGAGGAGGCAGGGCCGGCCGGTGCGGGAGGCGTTCTTGAAGACTCCGGCGGAGCAGGTGCGGACCGGGAAGACGCGCAGCAGCAGGTCCACGGTGTCGCGGATGGCCCACGCGTGCCCGTACGGACCGAAGTAGCGGACGCCCTTCTTCTTGGCCCCGCGCATCACCTGCACGCGCGGGAACTCCTCGTTCATCGTCACCGCGAGGTGGGGGTAGCTCTTGTCGTCGCGGTACTTCACGTTGAACCGGGGGTCGTACTCCTTGATCCAGGAGTACTCGAGCTGAAGGGCCTCGACCTCCGTGGACACGACCGTCCACTCCACCGACGCGGCCGTGGTGACCATCGTGCGGGTGCGCGGGTGGAGATTCGCCAGGTCCTGGAAGTAGCTCGCCAGGCGCTGACGCAGGCTCTTCGCCTTTCCGACGTAGATCACCCGGCGGTGCTCGTCGCGGAATTTGTACACCCCTGGGGAGTCCGGGATCTGTCCCGGCTTGGGGCGGTAGCTGGAGGGGTCGGCCATGTCACACACCCTACTGGCGCGGGCCGACAGCGCGGCCGGCTCCCGGCCCGCCTGTGGAAAACCTCGCGGCGCCGGCCGCCGCGCCGGAGCGGGGCCCACGGGACGCCCCCGGTTCCCCCCGTCCCCGGCCTGGCCGCGATCGTCCCCGCCCTGTCCGCGATCGGCCCCAGCACGTCCCTGATCGTCCCCCACCCGCCCGTGAGCGGCCCCGCGCTGTGCGCGCGGCTCCCGGGATGCGCCGTTTCCGGCCACCCGCGTGACGTGGTGCCGGGCCCCCGGGTGGGGGCCCAGGAGGGACGGAGCGCGTCCGGGGGGCTGCGGTGAGCCATGTTGAGCATCAGGTGTTGTCGGGGCTTGGTCAACACGCTTCAATGCGGGGGAACTCGGGGCGTGAACGGCGAAACCCGCGCGTGTACAGCCCCCGCGCGCCCACCGGGCGGCGCCGATGAACCGCTCTCACGGCCTGACCAGCCGTAGTGAACATCCACAGAAAGGCCCCTGCATGCGGACCGGCACACAGCACGCGGACGTCGCCACGGCGGAACTGGAAACGGCCCTGCGGGGTGGCCCCTTCCATGTCGCACTGCGCGCAGCGATCACCGCCCGCGGGCTGCCGCTGCAGCGCGTACAGCACCATCTGTCGCGATACGGCGTCAGAGTCGGGGTGACGAGCCTGAGTTACTGGCAGCAGGGCGCCCGCCGCCCGCAGCGCCCCGAGTCACTGAGAGCCGTCCGCGCCCTGGAGGAGATCCTCCAACTGCCCGACGAGTCCCTGATCAGACTTCTGGCCGAGGCCGAGGAGCGCTCCGATCCGGAACGGCCCACAGGACGTTCCTATCGTTCACTCGTCGAGGCCTCCGGTGTCCTGGAACGGCTGCTGGCCGAACTGGAGTCCCCCCTCGACGGCGGTCTGCACACCCTCGGCCATCACGAACGGGTGCGCATAGGCGCACGTCGCGAACTGCTGGGCCGCGAGTCGCACCACATCGTGCGCGCGCACAAGGACGGCGTGGACCGCTATGTCGCCATTCATCACGGCGACCCCGGATGCGCACCGGAGCGGACGACCGTCCGGGCGCTGGAGAACTGCCGTACGGGACGGGTGCGCTGGCACCGCGAGACCGGCGTGTTCGTCGCGGAACTGCTCTTCGACACCCGGCTGCGGGCGGGCGAGACGTTCCTCTTCCGCTACGCCGTCGAGGACGGCACGGCCGGGGCGTCCAGCGAGTACGTCCGCGGGTTCGGCTTCGCCGGCGGACAGTACGCGCTCCAGGTGCACTTCGCCGAGGACGCGCTGCCCGTGCGCTGTCACCGCTTCACCCAGCACTCGGCCGCCGCGCCCCGCAGCGGCCGGCAGGAACTGCCGCTGAGCGGCCGGCACCGCTCGGTGCACCTGGTCGAGCCGCGTGTGCGGTCGGGGATCGTCGGGATCGGCTGGGACTGGGAGTGACCGGCCGGGCGGTGCGGGCCCCGGCCCGGCCGCGCCGAGTGCGGTCCAACGCCGAGCGCGGTCTCCGGCCGGGCACGGTCCCCGACCGCGCGCCGGGTGCGATCTCCGGGCGGGCCGGGTCCGTACCCCGGTCTCAGGCGCCCGGCCCCGCGACGATCTTCCCGTTCTGCTCCTCGACGGACAACGCGTGGAGCGGCACGGTGGCCGGTGCCCGCAGCACCTTGCCGGTCTCGGCGTCGAACTCGCTGCCGTGACACGGGCAAACGAGGGTCGTGCCCTGGAGCTTGTTGATGGCGCACCCGGCGTGCGTACAGATCGAGCTGAACGCCTTGAGCGAACCGTCCTCGGCACGGCTGACCACGACGTTGTGATCCTCGTACAGCTCGGCACCGCCCTTGGAGACGTCGCTCGCCGCGCCGAGCACGACGGGAGCGGTCGGCGTGGCGGGAGTCCCGCCGCCGCTGCCGCCGGAGCACGCGGCGAGGCCGAGTCCGGCGACCGGGGTCAGCGCCGCTCCCCGCAGGACGGTACGACGGCTCGCGGACGGACGGCCGGACATGGCATCTCCACTGGTCGAGGGTGCCGGCGGACACTCCGCCGGCGACGCCGGGGCTGAACACGGCGAGAGCGCCGCACACCGACCATACCGATACAGATCATTCCGCTCGTTGCGGGGGCCGGTCCCTGCGACTCGGGACGTAAACGCTTGCGCAAACGTATGCGTAAGCGTTTACGCGGGCCGTCGGATGGGATACGTTCACCCGCGAGCGGCGGGCTCCGTTCGCTTCGCGGTCCGGCGCCCAGGCTCCGTCCACCGGTCGGCACCGGTGCGGCCGACACCGGTCCAGTCGGCACCGGGTCCGCTTCACGGGCGGGCATCCGGGACCCAGGGAGGAAGCGCCATGGCGACGATGGCCGATGTGGCCCGGCGGGCGGGTGTGTCCATCGCGACCGTCTCCCACGTCCTCAACGACACCCGTCCGGTGCTGCCCGGGACGCGCCAGGCCGTTCTCGACGCGATCGACGAGCTGGGCTACACGCACAACACCCTCGCCCGTTCACTCGTCACCTCCCGAACGCGGTCCATCGGGCTCGCGGTGTCGGCGATCAGCAACCCCGTCTTCACGGAGATCCTCCAGGGAGTCGAGGCCGGAGCCCTCGAACACGGCTACAGCCTGCTCATCGCCGATCCGCACGACGATCCCGGGCACGAGCGCAAGGTCGTCCAACTGCTGCACGAACGGCGCGTGGACGGAATGATCATCGCGCCGTCGGCGGCTCCCGACGCGCTCCTGCGCTACCTGGAGCAGCACGACGTACCCACCGTCTTCCTGGACCGGCTCGTGGACGCTCCCGCCGGGAGCGGCTTCCGCCACGACCAGGTCTGCGCCGAGAACACCGCCCCCATGGCCGGCCTGGTGACCCACCTCGCCGAGCGGGGCCACCGGCGTATCGGACTGGTCGCGGGCCTGCCCGGACTCAGCACCACGGCGGAACGGATCACCGGCTACCGGCACGGCCTCGCACGGGCCGGACTCCCCTACGACGAACGGCTCGTGGCGCACGGCGACTCCCGCGCGGAGGCCGCCGAGGACGCCACCCACCGGCTGTTGTCGCTCGGCGCGGCGCCGAGCGCGCTCGTGACCGCGAACAACGCCATGACCGTCGGCGCGCTCCGGGCCCTGCGCGACCGGGGTCTGTCCGTGCCGGGCGACCTGGCGCTGTGCTGTTTCGACGACTTCTCCTGGGCGGACCTGTTCACGCCGAGGCTCACCGTGATCGCCCAGCCGAGCAAGGAGATCGGGGCCACGGCCGTCCGGCTGCTCCTGGAACGGCTGACGTCCCCGCATCTGGAGAGCCGCACCGTCCGGCTTCCCTGCGCCTTCGTCCACCGGACCTCGTGCGGCTGCCCCCCGAGCACCGCACGTGCCGAAGGCTCCGAAGGCTCCGAAGGCTCCGAAGGCTCCGAAGGCTCCGAAGGCTCCGAAGGCTCCGAGAACGAGATACCGAGGAAAGGATCCGAGTCGTGATCGTCGTCGCCGGTGAGGCCCTGATCGATCTGGTGCCGCAGGGCTCCGGCGCCCTGGCGGGACTGCTGCCCCGTCCGGGCGGGGGCCCCTACAACACGGCGGTGGCGCTCGGCCGCCTCGGCTCCCCCACGGCCTTCTGCTCCCGCGTGTCCCACGACGCGTTCGGCGAGTCCCTCCTGGACGGACTCGTGAACGCGGGCGTCGACGTGTCGTCCGTGCAGCGTGGTGGTGAGCCGACGACGCTGGCCGTCGCCACGATCGGGGCGGACGGCTCGGCCGCGTACTCCTTCTACGTCGAGGGCACGGCGGACCGTCTCTTCGCCGCCCCGGACCAACTCCCCGACGGGGCACGGGCAGTGTCCTTCGGAACCTGTTCACTCGTCCTGGAACCGGGTGCGAGCGCGTACGAGGAGCTGATGCGGACCGCCGCGGCGCAGGACGTCTTCACCGCGCTCGACCCGAACATCCGCGCCGGGCTGATCCCCGACCCGGACGCCTACCGTGCCCGGTTCGAGAGCTGGCTGCCGTCGGTGTCCCTGCTCAAGCTGTCCGAGGACGACGCCCGGTGGCTCGGCGGCACCCCGCGCGAATGGCTGGCCGCCGGTCCCGCGGCGGTGGTGATCACCCGGGGCGGCGACGGTCTCACCGCGTTCACCCGGGACGGTGTGGTGCACTCCGTGCCCGGCGAACCGGTGGACGTGGTGGACACCATCGGTGCCGGCGACACCGTGAACGCGGCGCTGCTGCACGGCCTGGCCGCCCGGGACGCCCTGTCCCCGGCCGCACTGACGGAACTGGGCACCCGGGGCTGGACCGAGCTTCTGCGCTTCGCGGCCCGCGCGGCGGCGGTCACCTGCTCCCGCGCCGGAGCGGAACCGCCGTACGCCCGCGAACTCGGCGATCTACTCGACGATCTATAGGCCGGATTCTCAACAGCGCGGGGGGCGCGGGGGGGGGAGCGGCCGGAGTCGCGGGCGCG
>NZ_JBHYXD010000064.1:31404-52194 GCF_042751995.1 Streptomyces sp. NPDC059371
CCCGTCTTCCGAGACCGGTCGCCGCCCCCCGGCCCCGCGCCCGCGGGGCCGCCCCCCCCCCCCCCCCGCCTGTTGAGACATGGCCGAACCGGTCCGGTGTGCCGGACCAGTCCGGTGTGCGGATCCGATCCGGTCGGGTCAGGCCTTTCGGGCCCGCGTGGTCTTCTTCGCGGGAGCCGCCTTCTTCGCCGCCGTCGTGGCGGTCTCCTTCGCCACCGTCGTGGCGGTCTTCTTCGCCGCGGCCGCCTTCTTGGTGGCCGTGCTGTTGACGGTCCGGGTGGCGGTCTTCCGCGCCGTCGTCCCGGCGGCGACCGTCTTCTTGGCGGCCGTCTTGCGCGGGGCCTTCATGGGAGCGGCGTCGCTGATCCGGTCGGCGCCGAGGACCTCGCGCAGGAACTTGCCGGTGTGGCTGGCCGGAACGCCGGCGACCTCCTCGGGCGTGCCCTCGGCGATCACGAGGCCACCGCCGTTGCCGCCCTCGGGTCCCATGTCGATGACCCAGTCCGCGGTCTTGATGACATCGAGGTTGTGCTCGATGACGATGACCGTGTTGCCCTTGTCGACCAGACCGGACAGCACCGTGATGAGCTTGCTGATGTCCTCGAAGTGCAGGCCGGTGGTCGGCTCGTCGAGGACGTACACGGTGCGGCCGGTGGAGCGCTTCTGGAGCTCGCTGGCGAGCTTGACGCGCTGCGCCTCACCGCCGGACAGTGTCGGCGCGGACTGGCCGAGCCTGACGTAGCCGAGGCCGACGTCGTTGAGCGTCCTGAGGTGACGGGCGATCGCGGGCACCGCCTCGAAGAAGCCGAGCGCCTCCTCGATGGGCATGTCCAGGACCTCGGAGATGGACTTGCCCTTGTAGTGGACCTCCAGGGTCTCCCGGTTGTAGCGCGCCCCGTGGCAGACCTCGCAGGGGACGTACACGTCCGGCAGGAAGTTCATCTCGATCTTGATGGTGCCGTCGCCGGAGCAGTTCTCACAGCGGCCGCCCTTGACGTTGAAGGAGAAGCGGCCGGGCAGATAGCCCCGCACCTTCGCCTCGGTGGTCTCGGCGAACAGCTTGCGGACGTGGTCGAAGACGCCGGTGTACGTCGCCGGGTTGGAGCGGGGCGTGCGGCCGATCGGCGACTGGTCGACGTGCACGACCTTGTCGACGAGATCGTCGCCGTCCACGCGCGTGTGGCGCCCCGGCACGTTCCTCGCGCCGTTCAGCTCGCGGGCCAGATGCGTGTACAGGATGTCGTTGACCAGGGTCGACTTGCCGGATCCCGATACGCCGGTGACGGCGGTGAGGACGCCCAGCGGGAAGGACACGTCGATGTCCTGGAGATTGTTCTCGCGGGCGCCGTGCACCGTGAGCCTGCGGCTCGGGTCCGCGGGGCGGCGGACGTCCGGGGTCGCGATCTCCCTCTTGCGCGACAGGTACTGACCGGTGATCGACTCGGGGTTGGCGAGCAGCTCCTTCAAGGGGCCGCTGTGCACGACCTTGCCGCCGTGCTCACCCGCGCCGGGACCGATGTCGACGACCCAGTCGGCGACCTTGATGGTGTCCTCGTCGTGCTCGACGACGATGAGCGTGTTGCCCATGTCGCGGAGGCGGACGAGGGTCTCGATCAGTCGGTGGTTGTCACGCTGGTGCAGACCGATGGAGGGCTCGTCGAGGACGTACAGGACGCCGACGAGTCCGGAACCGATCTGGGTGGCCAGGCGGATGCGCTGGGCCTCGCCGCCGGAGAGGGTGCCGGCCGCGCGGTTCAGCGACAGATAGTCGAGGCCCACGTCGACCAGGAAGCGCAGCCGTTCGTTGACCTCCTTCAGGACGCGCTCGGCGATCTTCTTGTCGCGGGCGTTGAGCTTCAGCTTCCCGAGGAAGTCGGCGCAGTCGCTGATGGACATCGCGGCGACCTCGGCGATGGACTTCTCCATGACCGTGACCGCGAGGACCAGCGGCTTCAGGCGCGTGCCCTCACAGGTGGGGCAGGGCACCTCGCGCATATAGCCCTCGAAGCGCTCGCGGCTGGCGTCGCTCTCGGACTCGCTGTGGCGCCGCTTGACGAAGGGGACGGCTCCTTCGAAGGGCGTGGTGTACACCCGCTCGCGGCCGTACCGGTTGCGGTAGCGGACCTCGATCTGCGTCTTGTGACCGTAGAGCAGGGCCTTCTTGGCGCGCTGCGGCAGCCCGGCGAACGGGATGTCGGTCCGGAAGCCCAGCGCGTCCGCGAGGGCGCCGATCAGCCGGCCGAAGTAGTCCTTGGTGTGTCCGTGCGACCAGGCGTGGATGGCGCCCTCGTCCAGGGACTTGTCCTCGTCCGGGACGATCAGCTCGGGGTCGACCTCCATCCGCGTGCCGATGCCCGTGCACTCGGGGCAGGCGCCGAACGGCGAGTTGAAGGAGAAGGAGCGGGGCTCCAGTTCCTCGAAGGAGAGGTCGTCGTACGGGCAGTACAGGTGCTCCGAGTACATGCGCTCGCGGTCGGGGTCGTCCTCGGGGAGGTCGACGAAGTCGAGCACGACCATGCCGCCGGCCAGTCCGAGGGCGGTCTCCACGGAGTCGGTGAGACGGCGCTTGGCGGAGTCCTTCACCGTGAGACGGTCGATGACCACCTCGATGGTGTGCTTCTCCTGCTTCTTCAGGGTCGGCGGCTCACTGAGCTGGATCGTCTCGCCGTCGACCCGGGCACGGCTGTACCCCTTGGTCTGGAGGTCGGAGAAGAGATCGACGAACTCTCCCTTGCGCTCGCGCACCAGCGGCGAAAGGACCTGGAAGCGGCTCCCCTCCGGGAGCTCCAGCACCTTGTCGACGATGGCCTGCGGCGACTGGCGCGAGATGGGACGGCGGCACTCGGGGCAGTGCGGCTTGCCGATGCGCGCGAAGAGCAGCCGGAGGTAGTCGTAGACCTCGGTGATGGTGCCGACCGTCGAGCGCGGGTTGCGCGAGGTCGACTTCTGATCGATGGAGACGGCCGGGGAGAGACCCTCGATGAAGTCCACGTCCGGCTTGTCCATCTGGCCGAGGAACTGCCGGGCGTACGAGGAAAGGGACTCCACGTAGCGCCGCTGGCCCTCGGCGAAGATCGTGTCGAAGGCGAGGGAGGACTTGCCCGACCCCGACAGGCCCGTGAAGACGATGAGCGAGTCGCGCGGGAGGTCGAGCGAGACATTCTTCAGGTTGTGCTCGCGCGCTCCACGGACGATGAGACGGTCGGCCACGCCGGTCCGTACCTTTCTTGAGAGAAGTGACAGGGGCCGAGGGCCCCCGTCTTCTCAGACTAGGGCGAGCCACTGACAGCGCCGGTTGCTTTCGCTGGTTCACAACAATCCCGGACCCTCCAGCATGCCCGACGCCACGATCGAGCTTATAGCACGCGCATTCGATTTACGGGGCCGGCCGACCAGCTTCACCCGAACGTGTGGCGGGGCTAGGGTCGACCTCATGATGGATCATGTGCGCGACCTGGCGTCTGTACGTGACGCGACGGAACGACTGCTCACCGCGGTCACCAAACTGGACAACGCCGCCGTGGCCGAGCCGTCACGGCTTCCCGGCTGGAGCCGTGGACATGTGCTGGCCCACCTGTCCCGCAACGCGGACGCCCTGGTGAACGTCCTGGAGGGGCGGCCCATGTACGCCTCCGCGAGCACCCGGGACGCCGACATCGACCGGGACGCCCCGCGTCCGCCGGCGGCACAGCTCGCCGACCTCCGGGAGAGCGCGGCCCGCTTCGACGGGACGGGAGCCGCTCCCGCAAACTGGTCCCGCACGGTGGCACTGCGCAACGGCGTCACCGACTCCGCGGCCCGGGTACCGTTCCGGCGCTGGGTCGAGGTCGACCTGCACCACGTGGATCTGGGCATCGGCTACGAGCTGGAGGATCTGCCGGAGGAGTTCGTGACCCGGGAGATCGACTTCCTCGCGGAGCGGTTCGCCGGCCACAAGGACGTGCCCCCCACCGCGCTCGGCACCGGCGACGGCCGGTCGTGGACCACCGGCGGCGGCGCCGAGGGCGGACCGGTCGAGGTCCAGGGCCCGGCGGCCGACCTGCTCGGCTGGCTCTGCGGCCGCCGCGACGGCTCCGCTCTGACGGTTCGCGGCGACCGGCTTCCGGCGCTGCCTCCGCTATAGGCTGCCGTCATGACGTACAGCGGAGCGGTGACGGTCGGCGGCCCGGCCGACGTGCACGAGCTGCCAGACCTGATGATCTCCAAGGTCGCGGTCGGACCCATGGACAACAACGCGTATCTGCTGCGCTGCCGGGCCACCGACGAGCAGCTCCTGATCGACGCGGCGAACGAGGCCTCGACCCTGCTCACCCTGATCGGTGACGACGGCATCGCGTCCGTCGTGACCACCCATCAGCACGGCGACCACTGGCAGGCGCTCGCCGAGGTCGTGGCCGCCACCGGCGCGCGTACCTACGCGGGCCGGGACGACACCGACGGCATCCCGGTGCCGACCGACGTCCCTCTCCAGGACGGCGACACGGTCAGGGTGGGCAACGTGGAACTCACCGCGCGCCACCTGGTCGGGCACACACCGGGCTCGATCGCCCTCGTCTACGACGACCCGCACGGACACCCGCACGTGTTCACGGGCGACTGTCTCTTCCCCGGCGGCGTGGGCAACACGCGCAAGGACCCGGAGGCCTTCGCGCAGCTCATCCACGACGTCGAGACGAGGATCTTCGACGTACTGCCGGACGAGACCTGGGTGTACCCCGGCCACGGCAACGACACGACGCTGGGCGCCGAGCGCCCGCATCTGCCGGAGTGGCACGCGCGCGGATGGTGAACAGCACGGGCGGCACGCGGGGCGCGAGGCCTCGCGTGCGCCCCGTGTGAACCGAGCGCACACGCTGGTGCCTCACACGCGCTCCCCCGTCCTTCACCGGTGCAGTCCACTGGAGGCGGCCCCGCGCAGGATGACGGCTCCTGCGCGGCAGGGCCGCCGGCCCCCGATCCCGCCCTCGGCCGGCGGCCCCGGCCCCACTCCCCCGCCGCCCCTGGCGGTGACCGGACCGGGTGCGCGGGGCGGCTGTGACCGCAGCGTTCACAGGACTGCAACACGCATTCCCACCATGCGGACAATTACCGCTGTGACCTGGACAGTTGACCGCGTTCGCTGCCACTCTCCGGCCATGTACCGACCCCAGCGCGCCCTGCGCCCCGCCGCCTCCGCCTGCACCGTCGCCCTGCTCGCCCTCGCCGTCGGCTGTGCCCCGCAGCCGGAGAGCAAGGCCTCCGGCAAAGCCTCCGGGAGCACCGCCGGGAGCTGCGCCAAGGGTTCGTTGAGCACGCGGACCACCGGCAAGCTCACCGTCGCCACCGACGAGCCGGCGTACGAACCATGGTTCAAGGACGACAAGCCCGCCACCGGAAAGGGCTTCGAGTCCGCGGTGACCTACGCCGTGGCGAAGCGGCTCGGCTATGCCGACGCCGATGTCGTCTGGCAGAGCGTGCCCTTCAACAAGGCCTTCGCCCCCGGTGCGAAGACCTTCGACTTCGACATCAACCAGGTGTCCATCAGCTCCGAGCGCCGGAAGGCCGTGGACTTCTCGTCCGGCTACTACGACGTGCGCCAGGCTGTCATCGCGCTGAAGGGCTCCAAGGCCGCGAAGGCGACGAGTCTCGCGGACCTCAAGGATCTGAAGCTGGGCGCACAGGTCGGCACCACCAGCCTGGACTACATCGACGACGTGGTGAAGCCGACCCGGCAACCGGCCGCGTACGCGAAGAACGACCAGGCCAAGTCCGCCCTGAAGAACGGCCAGGTCGACGCCATCGTCACCGATCTGCCGACCGCCTTCTACATCACGGCCGCCGAGGTGACCGACGCGAGGATCGTCGGGCAGTTCGAGAACAGGGGCGGCACGCCGGAGCAGTTCGGGCTCGTCCTCGACAAGGGGAGCGCGCTGACCTCCTGCGTGACGAAAGCGGTGGACGCCCTGCGCGCGGACGGCACGCTCGCGAAGATCGAGAAGCAGTGGCTGTCCGAGGCAGTCGACGCCCCGGTGCTCAAGTGACAGCGATGACGGAGCAGCCGGGAGAGGACGCCTCCGGCGAAGAGGCGTCCTCGGGGGGCGCGCGCGGCGGGGGCGTGCTCGGAGCGGAGGTGCCCGAAGGGAGCCCGCCCGAACGGGACCTGCCCGGTGGGACGACGCCCGGACGGAACGAGGCGTACGTCCCGTCGCGGCGAAGGATCGAGCGCGAGCGCCACAGGCGCGGCCGGGCCCGCCGGTCGGCGGCCGTGGCCGCGTTCTCCACCCTCGTCACGGCCGTCGTGCTGTACCTCGTCGTGGTCAACGCCCCGGGCTGGCCGCGCACGAAGGAGACGTTCTTCGACGCGTCGTTCGCGCGTGAGGCCCTCCCCAAGGTCCTCGACGGACTCTGGCTCAACCTCCGGCTGTTCGCGGTGTGCGGCGTCCTGGTGCTCCTGCTGGGCACCCTGACAGCCGTGGCGCGCACACTGCGGGGGCCGGTGTACTGGCCGGTTCGCGTCCTCGCCACGGCGTACACGGACTTCTTCCGCGGCCTGCCGCTGATCATCTGTCTCTCGATCGTCGTGTTCGGCGTACCCGCGCTCCGGTTGCAGGGCGTCACCACGGACCCCGTCCTCCTCGGCGGCGCGGGCCTGGTGCTGACGTATGCGGCGTACGTCGCTGAGGTCGTCCGCGCCGGCATCGAGTCCGTGCATCCCTCGCAACGGGCCGCGGCACGCTCGCTGGGCCTCACCGCACGGCAGACCCTTCGCCATGTGGTGCTGCCCCAGGCCGTCCGGCGTCAGGTCCCGCCGCTCCTGAACGACATGGTGTCCCTCCAGAAGGACACCAGCCTCGTCTCGATCGGCGGAGCGGTGGAGGCGATGCGTTCCGCGGACGTCATCGTCGGCCGCAGCCTCAACTACACGGCCTACATCGTCGCGGCGCTGCTCTTCGTGGCCCTGACCATTCCCATGACGCGTTTCACCGACTGGGTCACCGCCCGCATGGACCGGCGCCGCGGCCAGGGAGGCATCGTATGAGCACGGCATCCGCACCCGGCGGGCCCCTGCTGCGGATGGAGTCCGTCCGCAAGACCTTCGGCGACTCGGTCGTCCTGCGGGACGTCGATCTGGAGGTCGCCCCGCACACGGTCACCACGCTGATCGGCGCGTCCGGCTCGGGGAAGTCCACACTGCTGCGCTGCGCGAACCTCCTGGAGGAGGTGGACGACGGAGCGATCTGGCTGGACGGCGAGGAGATCACCGACCCGCGGACCGACCAGGACCGGGTGCGCCGGCGGATCGGCGTCGTCTTCCAGGCGTACAACCTGTTCCCTCACATGACCGTGCTGGAGAACATCACCCTCGCCCCGCGGCGCGTCCACGGGGTGGGCCGTGCGGACGCCGAGGCGCACGCGCGTGAGCTGCTCGAACGGCTCGGGCTCGGCGCCAAGACGGCCGAGTACCCGGACCGGTTGAGCGGTGGCCAGCAGCAACGGGCCGCGATCGTCCGCGCCTTGGCCGTACGTCCCAGGCTGCTCCTCCTCGACGAGATCACCGCCGCCCTCGACCCCGAACTCGTGGGCGAGGTCCTGGACGTCGTCCGCGATGTGAAGGAGGACGGCATGACCATGGTGCTGGCCACCCACGAGATGGGCTTCGCACGCGAGGTCTCGGACCAGGTCTGTTTCCTGGAGGACGGCGTGATCCTGGAGCGCGGCACGCCCGAACAGGTCTTCGGCGACCCGCGGAAGGAGCGCACGCGGCGCTTCCTCAGGCGGACCGTGGACGCGGGACGCGGGTGACCCGGGGGCGTCCGCGGATCAGGGCGGACGCCGCCTCCGAGGTGGGGGAAACGGTCGGGTCTCCGACCGGAACCCGCGCTGCTCAGGTGTCCGCCCGCCCCGTTCCTGCGAGCGCCGCCACCCGCTCCACCGCGAACGCGTATCCCTGCACGCCACAGCCCGCGATGACCCCGTCGGCCCGCAGTGAGACATACGAGCGGTGCCGGAACTCCTCGCGCTGATGGATGTTGGAGATGTGGACCTCCACCACCGGAAGTCCGTCACAGGTGTTGAGCGCATCCAGGATGGCGACAGACGTGTGCGAGTACGCGGCCGGATTGATCACGATCCCCGCGTGGTTCAGCCGGGCCTCGTGGATCCAGTCCACCAGCTCGCCCTCGTGGTTGGACTGCCGGAAGTCCACCGTGCCGCCGTGCGCGGCCGCCGCCTTGACGCACAGCGCCTCGACGTCCGCCAGCGTGTCGGAACCGTAGATCTCCGGCTGCCGCTGCCCGAGGAGGTTCAGGTTGGGGCCGTTGAGAACCATGATCGGGGCGTTGGCGAGGGTGCGGGGCACGTTTCCTCCGGTCCATCGGGTCTGCCGGCCCGTCAAGGACCGCTGTCCGGACCCGGTTTATCACGGTGCGCCGAAAGCGGGACGGCTCGTACGCTCTCGCCATGACGACGCCCGCGTACCCTCCCAAGCCCGTACCCGGTGACCGGATAGCCGTGATCTCGCCGTCCAGCGGACTGCCCGGCCTCCTGCCCCTCCCGTACGAACTGGGCCTGGAGCGGCTGCGCAAGGAGTTCGGCCTGGAACCGGTCGAGTACCCGGCGACCCGGAGGATGGGGTCGACTCCGCGGGAACGGGCCGACGACATCCACGCGGCGTTCGCCGATCCCGCGGTCAAGGCGATCCTCGCGTCCATCGGCGGCGACGACCAGATCACCGTACTACCGCTGCTGGACCGCGAGTTGATCCGCGCGAATCCGAAGCCGTTCTTCGGATACAGCGACAACACGAACCTCCTCGTCCACCTGTGGAACACCGGAATCGTCGGCTATCACGGCGCGACGGTGATGTGCGAGCTCGGCCGGCCCGGTGCCATGGACCCGCTGACCGCGGAGTCGCTGCGGGCCGCCCTGTTCACGTCCGGGCCGTACGAGCTGCGTCCCGCCGACCGCTTCCGCCAGGTCGACGCCCCCTGGGAGCTGCCGGAGAGCTTCCTGGCCGAGCCGAGGACCGAGCCGGGCACGGGCTGGACCTGAATCCGCCCGGACCGGGTGGTCGAGGGCCGCTCCTGGGGCGGCAACATCGAGATCCTGTCGTGGCTGTTGATGGCCGACCGCGAGATCGCCCGTGGTCCTTCCGTGTACGACGGTCACGTGCTGTTCCTGGAGACCTCGGAGGACATGCCCGGGGCCGACGACGTCTTCCGGATCCTGCGCTCCATGGGCGAGCGCGGCCTGCTGCGGCGGTTCCCGGCTCTCCTCATGGGCCGTCCGAAGGCGTGGTCGTTCAAGCGGCCCCTCGAACCGGAAGCCAGGGCCCGCTACGCCCGGGAGCAGCGCGAAGCGGTTCTCCGTGCCGTCAGCACCTACGCCCCGGACATGACGGTCGTCTTCGACGTGGATCTCGGTCACACCGATCCGCAGCTCGTCATCCCCTACGGAGGCGTGGTCCGGGTCGACGGCCCGGCCCGGCGCATCACCGTCACCTACTGACGCATACCGCGCTCCCGCACGCCCCCGTAACCGGCGATCACTGTGGGTAGTTGATCCGGCATGCACGACGTACGCACCGTAAGGGCACCCTCCATGCTGCGGCTCGCCGCCGCCTCGCTCACCGGCACGGCCATCGAGTTCTACGACTTCTTCGTCTACGGCACCGCGGCGGCGCTGGTTCTCGGACCGCTGTTCTTCCCGACGTTCTCGCCGCTGGCGGGGACACTGGCGGCCTTCGGGACGTTCGGCGTCGGATTCGTGGCCCGTCCACTCGGCTCGATGCTGTTCGGGCACATCGGGGACCGGCGCGGGCGACGGCCGGTGCTGCTGGCCTCGCTGCTGCTGACGGGCGCCGCGACCGTCGCCGTCGGCTGTGTTCCGACGTACGACCGCATCGGTGCGGCGGCTCCCGTGCTGCTGCTGGTGCTGCGTTTCCTGCAGGGGCTCGGACTCGGCGGCGAGTGGGGCGGGGCGGTGCTGCTGACGGCCGAGCACGCGCCCCCTGGGCGGCGCGGGCTGTGGTCGAGTTTCCCGCAGATGGGTCCGTCCCTGGGGTTCGTGCTGGCCAACGGCGTGATGCTGGCGCTGTCGTCGACGCTGTCCGACGCGCAGTTCGCGCAGTGGGGCTGGCGGGTGCCGTTCTGGGCGGCGGGGGTGCTCGCGGCGGCGGGGCTGTGGCTGCGCCGCTGCGTCGAGGAGACCCCGGGATTCCTCGCCATGGACGACCGCGCGCGTGTGCCGCTCGCCGAGGTGGTGCGCGACCACTGGCGGCTCGTCCTGCTGACGGCCGGCGGACTCGCCGTCGGCTACGCCGTCTTCTACACGGTGACGACGTGGGCGCTCGCCTACGGCGTCGACCGGCTCGGCGTGAGCCGCACGGTCATGCTGACCTGCATCATGGCCGCGGTGGTGGTGAAAGGCTCACTGACACCCCTGGTGGCCCTGCTGGGGGACCGTTACGGACGGCGGCCGCTGTGCATGGCGGGCTGCGCGGGCGCCGCGCTGTGGATGTTCCCGATGATCGGGCTGCTGTCGACCGGCGAACCCCTGCTCATGTTCCTCGGCTTCCTGGTGGCGCTGATCGCCTTCGTCACCATGTTCGCGGTGATCGCCGCGTATCTGCCGGAGCTGTACGAGCCGCGGGTGCGCTGCACGGGCGCGGCCCTCGGCTACAACCTGGGCGGGGTCCTCGGGGGCGCCCTCACTCCGCTCGTGGCGACGGCGGTGGCGAGCGGGGAACGCGTGCCGTGGGGTGTGGCCGTCTATCTGACCGGGATCGCGCTGCTGAGCCTCGGATGCTTCGCGCTGCTGCCGGAGACCCGGCCGGTGCCGAGGCTGACGGTCGTTCCCGTCGCGGAGTGACTGCCGGTCAGGGGTTGACGGCCAGTTCCAGATAGGCGGCGAACACGACCAGGTGAACGCCGCCCTGAAGCGGGGTGGCCCGCCCGGGAACGACCGTCAGGGAGCTCACGACCACGGTCAGCGCGAGCAGCACCATCTCGGTCGGGCCGAGGCCGAGAACGAGTGGTCCGGAGAGCCAGACCGAGGCCAGGGCGACGGCGGGGATGGTCAGTCCGATGCTGGCCATCGCGGAGCCGAGGGCGAGGTTCAGGCTGGTCTGCACCCGGTCCCGGCGGGCGGAGCGCAGCGCCGCGATGGTCTCGGGGAGCAGCACGAGCAGCGCGATGATCACACCGACCACGGAGTGCGGCATGCCGGCCGCCTCGACCCCGGACTCGATGGTGGGCGAAACACCCTTGGCGAGGCCGACGACACCGACCAGGGCCAGCCCGAGGAGCCCCAGGCTGACCTTGGCCTCGCGGGCGGACGGCGCGTCGGCGTGCTCGTCCACGTCGATGACCTTGCCCTGCTGGGTGATCGGCAGGAAGTAGTCCCGGTGCCGTACGGTCTGGGTCGCCACGAACAGGCTGTACAGCACCAGGGAGGCGACCGCGGCGAAGGTGAGTTGGGCGGTGGAGAACTCCGGGCCGGGCTTGCTGGTGGTGAAGGTCGGGAAGACGAGGCTGAGTGTGGCGAGCGTCGCGACGGTCGCCAGGGCGGCTCCGGTTCCCTCGGCGTTGAACACGGCGAGCCCGTGGCGCAGTGACGCGACGAGCAGACACACGCCGACGATCCCGTTGCAGGTGATCATCACGGCCGCGAACACCGTGTCACGGGCCAATGTCGAACTCTTGGCGCCGCCGTCCGCCATCAGGGTGACGATGAGGGCGACTTCGATGATCGTGACGGCGACGGCGAGGACGAGGGATCCGAAGGGTTCCCCCACCCGGTGGGCGACCACCTCGGCGTGATGGACCGCGGAGAGTACGGAACCCGCGAGGACCAGGGTGACCAGCGCGACGACCGCGGCCGGCAGATCGCGCCCCCAGGTGAGGGCCAGCAGCACCACCGCGATCACGGGCACCACGACGGTCCACCGCGTCACGAGTGACCTGAGCCGAACGATCATGCCGCGATCGTCGCAGTGGAAGCCGTGCCCCGCACTCCGGCGGCGCGCCCCGCGCCCTCGGCACGGTGCACGTTCCCGGCATGGGTCAGGCCACGGGGCACGTTCCGGAATTGCGGCGGTCGGGCCGGAAGGGGCGCCGGGAGCGGTGGCGGCCGGTGTTCCGCGCGCCGCTCCCGGGGGTGGCCGTCGCCGCGTCCGGCACGGTCAGGCGTCAACGCTCTCCTTCGAAGCGCTCTCGGCCCGCTCACGCGCCGCCTGCTTCCGGGTGGCATGCAGGCTGGTGATCGTGGTGACCACGAGGACCGCGCAGATCACGCCGAGCGAGACCGGGATGGATATCTCGGGAACATGGACGCCGGACTCGTGCAGCGCGTGCAGGACGAGCTTGACGCCGATGAACCCGAGGATGACCGACAGGCCGTAGCTGAGGTGGACCAGCTTCTTGAGCAGGCCGCCGATGAGGAAGTAGAGCTGTCGCAGACCCATCAGCGCGAAGGCGTTGGCCGTGAACACGATGTACGGGTCCTGGGTCAGGCCGAAGATCGCGGGGATCGAGTCGAGGGCGAAGAGCACGTCGGTGGTGCCGATCGCGAGCATCACGACCAGCATCGGCGTCATGACGCGCTTGCCGTTCCGGCGGATCCACAGCTTGGTGCCGTGATAGCGGTCGGCGACGCCGAACCGCCGCTCTGCGGCCTTGAGAAGCCTGTTCTCCTCGAACTCCTCCTCGTCCTCGTCGGCCCTGGCCTCCTGGATCAGCTTCCAGGCGGTGTAGATGAGGAACGCGCCGAAGATGTAGAAGACCCAGGCGAAGTTCGCGATGATCGCGGCGCCTGCGGCGATGAACGCCGCGCGCAGGACGAGGGCTATGAGGACGCCCACGAGGAGCACGCGCTGCTGGTACTTCGAGGGCACCGCGAACTTCGCCATGATCAGGACGAAGACGAAGAGGTTGTCGACGCTCAGCGACTTCTCGGTGATGAAGCCGGCGAAGAACTCACCGGCCGGCTGTCCGCCGCCGAAGAGGAGCAGTCCGAGTCCGAACAGCCCTGCGAGGGCGATCCAGACGACGGTCCAGATTCCGGCTTCCTTGATCGATACGTCGTGCGGCTTGCGGCCGATGAAGAAGTCGACCGCGATCAGTGCGGCCAGCCCCACGATGGTCAGGACCCACAGGGTCAGGGAAACATTCACTGCGCCTCCGGCAGTACGTAACGGCAGATTTCAGTCGTTCGCCACCGGAGGTCTCTTCCACCCGAGGCCGCTGAGGCGCTGGATGCGCCCCGGAGTCCGCGGGCCGACGTCCCGGGATCTGACTCGATCCGTATTGACGGGTGCGTCGCAGCAGATAGGGAGTACTCCCCTCCGAATGGAAAAAGAGTACCCGAATCACCAAGAAAAGGTAAAGGGGAAAGTAAAAGAAGAGCCAAGTTCCCTGGTCAAAGGGCTTTACGGTTGCTTGGTGAAGCGGTCGGGCACCTGCGGCCCGAAGCTTCGCGAGGGGTCAGGAGCGCCTGGAACGGGTCAGCGGTCCCACGATCGGCGGGCCGCCGCGACCGCCGCGAGGACCTGATGGAGCACCTGGCTGTTCGCGGGGACGAGCGAGGGCTCGTACGTCCACGCGTGCCCGACCCACGGATCGGCGAGGTGGTCGTCGGGCACCGGCGTGATCCTCAGCAGCGACCGCCACAGCGGATCGAGCAGCGGTCCGTACGCCGCCGCGTCCTCCCGGTCGGCCACCATCATCAGATGGACGCCGACCGCCGGTCCCTCGTCCGCCAGGTAGCGGAGCTGGGTGACGGCGCGGTCGTCGAAGCCGTGCGGGAAGTCGTTGACGATCAGGAGCTGCTCGGCGGTGTCGAGACCCGGGGGCAGCGAGTCTGCCGCTCCCCCGCGCAACGCCATCTGCACCAGGTCGACGCGCTGGGTGAGACGCTGCAGTACGTCCGCCACGCCCGTGGCACCCGCGGCCGGAGGGGCGGCGAGCACCCCGGACTGCGTGAGGGGCGCCAGGGACGAGGCTCCGGTGCCGGCCGGGTCGATGACGTGCACGGTGAACTCGCCCGGGGGATACACGGCGAGCAGCCGGGCCGCATGCGCCACGGCCGTGTCCATGGCGAGGCGGCGCACCTGGTCGGAGTCGGCGAGCGTGCCCTCCAGGGAGGTGCGACCACTGTCGATCCACAGGCCGCGCTCCAGCGGCAGACGCACCAGCATGGGAATGCTCAGGTTCTCCGTCTCGGGCAGACGGAGGTCGCCGAGCCGGAGCGCCATGGGTATCTCCATGGGGGCGCGGTAGCCGTGCCAGACCGGGTTGTCCCAGCGCGCGTAGGCCATCGGCAGCGCGGGCTCCACGACCTCGGCCTCGGCGGTGAGCTGGGCGAGGTCACGGTCGAGAGCGGCCCGTGCCTGGTCGACGAGCTGTGCGTGCTTGGCACGGGCGGTTTCGCGGGCCGCGTCGCCCTGCCCCCCGATCCGGCTGCGCGGGTCGGAGAGGACCTGGTCGAGCTCCTTCTCCATGCGGGAGTCGGCGAAGTCGACGGCGCTGCGGTAGGCGGCGATAGTCCTGGCCAGGTCCTCGAACATCCCCCACACCTGGTTGTACAGCCGCTCCTCCATCGACCAGCCGGTCGCGTCCCCCGCGACGGGCTGCGCGGGCTGTCCGGGCTGGGCCGGTGGAGCGGTGGGCGGGGGCGGAGCGGAGGTCTGCCGCCCGGGGTGGCTGTAGTCGACCGGGCCGGCGGCGCCGGGCGACGGCGACTGGGTGACCGGGGAGGGGTCGGCCTGTGCGGGACCTCCCGGGTGACCGGTCCCCGGAGCCGTGGCTCCCTGCGGACCGGGCGTGTACGGGCTCTGCTGCGGTGGCACGGCCCCCGAGGTGCTTTGGGGCCCGGGTCCGGCGTACGGCTGATCCGGGCCCGGCGCCGAGGCGGCGGCCTGTCGGGACCGGTCCGCCTCCGGGGTGCGGGGCGGAGGCGCCGCGACCGACCGCGCCAGGCCCTGGGCCACCGCTTCGTTGATGCTGCCCGCGAGCTGCCGGGCCTCCGGAAGTCCCTGGTCGGTGAGGAGTTCGGCGAGACCGCCCGCGTAGCCCTGACCGACCGCGCGCACCTTCCAGGCGCCCTGCCTGCGGTAGAGCTCCAGGGCCACGACGGCGGACTCGGCGTCCAGTCCGGTGAGGGTGTAGCTGGCGACCTCGTGACCGTCGAGGCCGGTGACCGCGACGAAGGGGGCGGCGACGGCGCCGAACCGGACAGGTCCACCGACGCTGGTGGGCAGCGCGAGCAGCACACTGACCCGGTGCACGGCCTGGGGCAGGGCGTCCAGGTCGAAGGCCAGCCGGTGGTCGGCCGCCGCCTGCTTGGACACCTCGAGCCCGGGAAGCGTGGGCGCGCCCGGGTGGGCCACCCACTCGACGCCCCGGACTCTGCCCTGTTCGTCGCTGAGCGTGGCTCCGGCCACGATCCGCTTCCCGGCCGAGACACGGATCTCGAGACGGACCTGAGGGAGCGGGTGGTTCTGCCCCCTGACCAGCTCGGCCGTCATCGTCTTGTCCCCCTATGTCGCTGTGTGCAGTGTGCGTCGGCCGCTCAGAGGTGCGGCAGGATGGCGGGCATCAGGTCCTGGAACGTGCGGCCGTTGGCCGGCGTGCCGAGGGCCGTCATCTGCCAGCCGGTTCCGGAGCGGTGCACCTTCGCCATGATCTGGGCCGTGTACTGGCCGCCGCCCGCCAGCGTGTAGCGGGCGAGTTCCTGGCCGTTGGTCTCGTCGACCAGACGGCAGAACGCGTTCTGCACTTCCTGGAAGGTCTGGCCCGTGAAGGAGTTCACGGTGAAGATGATCTGGTCGATGTGGACCGGGACGCGCTGCAGGTCGACGAGGATGGCCTCGTCGTCGCCCCCCTGGCCCACGCCGCCGACGAGGTTGTCACCGGTGTGCCGCACCGAGCCGTCGTCGCTGACGAGGTGGCGGAAGAACACCACGTCTACGGGCTGCTTGTCCGCGAAGAGCACGGCGGACGCGTCGAGGTCGATCTCCCGGGTGCGCGAGCCGAACAGGCCGCGCCGGGGAGCCGCCTGCCAGCCGAGTCCCATACGGACCGCAGTCAGCGTGCCCCCGTCGTTCTTCTGCAGATTGATGGCCTGACCCTTGGTCATGTTGACCGTCACGCGCTGTTCCCCTCTCGAACTGTCCCCTGTTGCCGCGGAGTCCGCGGATGAACAGAACCCTACGCAGCGGCACTGACAGCGCCGAACCCTGGGGCGGACTTTGTGTCGGTCTTGCAACACACCGCGCGTCGTGCCGGGGGGGCGACGCCCTCAACGGAACCGTCAGGCGATTCCCGCCTCCTTCATCTGCCGCAACTCCTTCTTCATCTCGGACACCTCGTCGCGCAGCCGTGCCGCGATCTCGAACTGGAGGTCGGCCGCGGCGGCGCGCATCCGTTCCGTCATGTCCTCGATCTGCTGCGCGAGTTCGGCCGCGGGACGGTCGGTCGGCACGGCGTCCTTGGCCTTGGCGGACTTGGCGGCGCGGGTCGCCTTGGCGCCCAGCGCGGGCACCGGGGCCTTGGCTCCCTTGCCGTCCTTCGCCTTGCGGTAGCCGGAGCCGAGCAGCTCCTCGGTGTCGACGCCCTCGCGGGCGATCTGCGCGACGATGTCGTTGATCTTCTTACGGAGGGGCTGCGGGTCGATGCCCCGCTCCTTGTTGTACGCGATCTGCTTCTCCCGGCGGCGGTTGGTCTCCTCGATGGCCTTCTCCATCGCCGGGGTCATCTTGTCCGCGTACATGTGGACCTGGCCGGAGACGTTGCGCGCCGCGCGGCCGATGGTCTGGATCAGGGAGGTCCCCGAGCGCAGGAAGCCCTCCTTGTCGGCGTCGAGGATCGCCACCAGGGAGACCTCGGGCAGGTCGAGACCCTCGCGCAGCAGGTTGATGCCGACCAGGACGTCGAACTCGCCGGCGCGCAGTTCGCGCAGCAGCTCGACGCGGCGCAGGGTGTCGACGTCGCTGTGCAGATAGCGCACCTGGATGCCCAGTTCCAGGAAGTAGTCCGTGAGGTCCTCGGCCATCTTCTTGGTGAGCGTGGTGACCAGGACGCGCTCGTCCTTCTCGGTGCGCTGCCGGATCTCGTGCACCAGGTCGTCGATCTGGCCCTGGGTGGACTTGACGACCACCTGGGGGTCGATCAGGCCGGTGGGGCGGATGATCTGTTCGACGTAGCCGTCCGAGCGGGAGAGCTCGTACTTCCCCGGCGTCGCGGAGAGGTAGACGGTCTGGTCGATGCGCTGCTGGAACTCCTCCCATTTCAGAGGGCGGTTGTCCAGGGCGGAGGGCAGCCGGAAGCCGTGGTCGACGAGGGTGCGCTTGCGGGAGGCGTCGCCCTCGTACATCGCGCCGATCTGCGGAACGGTGACGTGCGACTCGTCGATGACGAGCAGGAAGTCGTCCGGGAAGTAGTCGATCAGCGTGTTCGGCGCGGAGCCGGGTTCACGGCCGTCGAAGTGCATCGAGTAGTTCTCGACCCCGGAGCAGGAGCCGATCTGGCGGAGCATCTCGATGTCGTACGTCGTCCGCATGCGCAGGCGCTGGGCCTCCAGGAGTTTGCTCTGCTTCTCCAGCTCGGCGAGACGCTTCCCCAGTTCCTTCTCGATGCCGTTGACGGCGCGTTCCATGCGCTCGGGACCCGCCACGTAGTGGGAGGCGGGGAAGACGTAGACCTGGTTGTCGTCGCTGATGACCTCGCCGGTGAGCGGGTGCAGCGTGGACAGGGCCTCGATCTCGTCGCCGAACATCTCGATGCGGACCGCGAGCTCCTCGTAGACCGGGAAGATCTCGATGGTGTCGCCGCGGACCCGGAAAGTGCCGCGGGCGAAGGCGACGTCGTTACGGGTGTACTGGATGTCGACGAAGCGGCGCAGCAGGTCGTCGCGGTCGACCTCGTCGCCGACCTTGAGGTTGACCATGCGGTCCACGTACTCCTGCGGAGTGCCGAGGCCGTAGATGCAGGACACCGACGCGACCACGACGACGTCGCGGCGGGTCAGCAGCGAGTTGGTCGCGGAGTGGCGCAGGCGCTCCACCTCCTCGTTGACCGAGGAGTCCTTCTCGATGTAGGTGTCCGACTGCGGGACGTAGGCCTCGGGCTGGTAGTAGTCGTAGTACGACACGAAGTATTCGACCGCGTTGTTCGGCAGCAGCTCGCGGAACTCGTTGGCGAGCTGGGCGGCCAGCGTCTTGTTCGGCGCCATGACGAGCGTGGGGCGCTGGAGCTTCTCGATCATCCACGCGGTGGTGGCGGACTTGCCGGTGCCGGTCGCGCCCAGCAGGACGACATCCTTCTCGCCTGCGCGGATGCGCTTCTCCAGGTCGGCGATGGCCTTGGGCTGGTCACCGCTCGGCTGGAAGTGGCTGACGACCTCGAAGGGCGCCACCGAACGTTCGATCTTGGATACAGGCCGCATGGATCCACCGTACGACCCCGCACTGACAACCGGGCCGGTTCACCTGCTCTGCGGGGTCCGGGAGCGGCGGTACGCGCGTTCCCGCACGGCGCGGACGGCCGGACGGCGGCCGTTGTGCACGGGGACGGTATGGGCCGGGACGCCCGGCCGCCTGATCTCCGCGGGACGCCGTTCCGGCTTGCCCACGACCATCTGCGGATCGAACACGACGACGACGCCCGCCAGACAGAGGAGAGCCAGGGGGCCGATCATCATGGGGGCGAGCAGGGCGGCCGCCGAGTCCCCGGCGGGGGTGCCGTCGGCCGGGCCGTGCAGGTGGACGCTGAGCGCCGCCATGCCGGTGTAGTGCATGCCGCTGACGGCCAGCCCCATGACGAGGCTCGCGCCCACGCTCCAGAGGAATCCCCGTACCTGCCCGGCGGCCCAGAGGGCGGCGATGGCGGCCACGACGGCGATGACGACCGAGGCGGAGACGGTGAGGGTGTTGTAGGTGAGCCTCCCGTTGAGCCGCATCCCGGCCATGCCCAGGTAGTGCATCGAGGCGATGCCCAGGCCGGTGACGGTCCCTCCGGTGAACAGCGCCGTCCCGGTGGCGCCCTGGTAGCCGACGATGAAGATCCCGGCGCCGACCATCACGACGGCGACGCCCAGACTCGCGAACGTCGTGGGCCGGTCGTAGTGGACGGGGCTCTCCTCGACCGTGAAGCCCATCATCGCGATGAAGTGCATCGTCCAGATGCCGGAGGCGATCGCGACCGAGCCGAGCGCGAGCCAGCCGGCCCGCCACGAACCGCCGACGAGCATGGATCTGGCGGTGCAGCGAAGACCCAGCGCCCCGCCCAGGCAGGCCATGAAATACGCCACCAGCGGTGTGACGAGTCCGTAGGTGAAGCCGTCGACCGTGCCTCGCATGCGCGGCTGCCTTTCCCGCCCTGTAACGCCTGGAACCGTCCGAAACACCCCCGCGGCCCGGACCGCCGGAGCGGACCTGGTTGAGGCTGAGAGTACGACCCCACCGGAATGGTCGAACGATAATCCTGCAAACAATCACGACCTCTCCCCAGTTGTGCGGTGGCGGCGGGCCGACTTGGACAACTCCATTCAATCCGCGGCCATCTTCCTGCCCCCCTCCGTCGACTCTCTGCTGTCAATCTTGTGCTGTCCGTGATCGCCCGACGCGAGGAGAACGCATGCACGCGCGCGTTGCCGCCGCCACGACCGCCGCGCTTCTTGGGGGAGCCGTTTTGATACTGCCCGGCCCGCACGCCAAGGCCGGCGGCCGGATCACGGCACCGCTGGTCGTCGCCCACCGCGGCGCCTCCGCCTACGCTCCGGAGAACACCCTGGCCGCCGTCGACCGGGCGGCCGAGCTGGGCTTCGACTGGGTCGAGAACGACGTGCAGCGCACCCGCGACGGCCAGTTGATCGTCCTCCACGACGCCTCACTGGCCCGCACGACCGACGCCGAGACGGTCTATCCCGGCCGAAGCCCATGGGACGTCAAGGACTTCACCGCGGCGGAGATCACCCGTCTGGATGCCGGAAGCTGGTTCGGCCCGCGGTTCGCGGGAGCGAACGTTCCGACGCTGCGGGAGTACATGGAGCGCGTCTCGCGCAATCACCAGAAACTCGTCCTGGAGATCAAGAATCCCGAGCTGTATCCGGGCATCGAGTGGCAGACGCTCCGGCTCCTGAACAACCAGGGCTGGCTGGATCCGGTGCATCTGCGGGACAGGCTGATCGTCCAGAGCTTCAGCGCGGACAGTGTGCGGACCGTGCACCGGCTGCGGCCCGGCGTCACGACGGCCTTCCTGGGGACACCTCCGGTCGCGCGGCTGCCCTGGTACGCGCGGTTCGCCGACCAGATCAACTCCGATCACCGGTCGCTGTCCCCCGACTACGTCGCGGCGGTCCACGCGCTCCACGGTCCGCACGGCCCGATGAAGGTCTTCGCCTGGACCGTGGACGACGCGGCCACCGCGCGGACCCTGGCGGACTTCGGCACGGACGGCGTCATCACGAACACGCCCGATGTGATCCGCGCGGCTCTGCCCTAGGGGCCTGTCCGAGGCGCGGACGGTTCCGGATGCGTCCCGGGCGTTGTCAGTGGCGGGCCGTACGGTGGACCGCATGAACAGCCACGGGCGGAATGAGCAGCAGATCGTGTGGTCCGTCGTCGGCACGGACATCGGTCCGCTGCTCCTCGCCGCGACGCCCCACGGCCTGGTCAACGTCGTCTTTCACGCCTCGGACACCGTGCGCGACAAGGCGCGCGACCGCCGCGCGTCCACAGGGGGGCCCGCGCCGCGCCAGGCGCCCCGGCCCCCCCGGAGGGCCCGCGCGCGAAGTCAGTTGGAGGGCGACAATACA
>NZ_JBHYXD010000065.1:0-8763 GCF_042751995.1 Streptomyces sp. NPDC059371
GAGGACGGGCACGTGGCGCGCCCGGAGCCGCGGGGAGGCGTGCGCCCGGAGCCGCGGGGAGGCGTGCGCCGGGCGCCTCGTCGTCAGGAGCAGCCGGCCGGTGTCGCCTGTGACGCGTCGTGGATCAGCGCCTCGTGGGCGGCCTTGAGCCGGGCCACGTCGGGCTTGACCACCGAGCGGTCGTAGGTGATCAGGCCGTTCAGTTCTCCTTCCACGTCCGAGATCTGGGTGTAGACGGCGCCGTTGCCGCCCTTGCAGGCGAGCTTGTGCACCTCGGCGAGGCGGGCCAGGTAGTCGTCGGTGTACGCCGAGGGGTCGACGTCCACGTACGACTGCTGCACGGACCAGGCGTGTCCGGGCACCGCGAGTCCGAGACCGCCGTACTCGCCGCTGACCAGGGCCCGTTTGCCGTCCGGGTTCGGTGGCAGCGCGGGGCTCGGGTAGCCGTGTTCGTCGATGATGTCGCCGGTGCCGCCGTCGACGCCGAGGTTGATGCCCGACATGGAGTTGACGAGGCGGGTCGGGTCCCAGGCCTTGGCCTGGTCGGCGATGCGGGCCTCGTCGTACTGGCCCCAGCCCTCGTTGAAGGTCACCCACATGACAATCGACGGGCTGCTGATGTGCTCGTCGATCATCTGCTTCATCTCGCGCTCGTACTCGGCGCGGGACGCGGCGCTCGGGTTGACCCCGGCGGTCATGGCGGGCATGTCCTGCCAGACCATCAGTCCGAGCCGGTCGGCCCAGTAGAACCAGCGGTCGGGTTCGACCTTGATGTGTTTGCGGACCGCGTTGAAGCCCATCTCCTTGTGCGCCTTCAGGTCGTACGCGAGGGCTTCGTCCGTGGGTGCGGTGTAGAGGCCGTCGGGCCAGAAGCCCTGGTCGAGGGTGGCCATCATGAAGACGGGTTTGCCGTTGAGGACGGTGCGCGGGGTGCCGTTCACCTGCTCCACGGCGATGGACCGCATGCCGAAGTAGCTGCCGACGCGGTCGGCGCCCACGCTCACCTTGAGGTCGTAGAGGAAGGGGTCGTCGGGTGACCAGAGGTGCGGGTCGGTGATCTTCAGGACGAGCGGCTGCCCGGTGCGGCCCTTCGCGGTGGCGACCTTGCGGTGTCCGGCGTACGCGGTCGCGGTGACCGGCACTCCGTCCCGGACGCCCTTCGGTTCGACGGTCAGCCGGCTGTTCTTGACGTCGGGCGTCAGCTTGAGGGAGTCGACGTGGGCGGAGGCCACGGGCTCCATCCACACCGTCTGCCAGATGCCGGAGGACGGGGTGTACCAGATGCCGCTGGGGTCGAGGCGCTGCTTGCCGACCGGCGGGTTCTCGCCGCTCTGCGCGTCGGTCGGGTCGTAGACGCCGACGATCAGTTCCTGGGTGCGGCCGGGCTTGAGCGCGGCGGTGATGTCGGCGCTGAACTTGTCGTAGCCGCCCTCGTGTTCGGCGACCTTGGTGCCGTTGACGTAGACCTCGGCCCGCCAGTCGACGGCTCCGAAGTTGAGCTGGAGACGCTTGCCGGAACCGACCTTCCAGTCGGCGGGAACGGTGAAGGTGCGGCGGTACCACATGCGGTCCTCGTGCCGTTCGACGCCGGAGAGCTGGGACTCCACCGGGTAGGGCACGCGAATCTTCTCGGCCAGCTTCTTGCCGACCGGGGGCTGTTCGCCGGCCTTGGCCGGGGCGAACTGCCAGGGGCCGTTGAGGTCGCGCCAGTCGGCCCGGGTGAGCTGGGGCCGGGGGTACTCGGTGCGGGCCTTGCCGGCGTCGACGGTGTCGGCCCACTTCGTTCGCAGCTCATGGGTGGAGCGGTTGGGTCCACTGCTCCAGAAGGCGCTGACAACGTTGCCGTTCGTTCCGGAGAGATCGCCCTTGCCGTCGTAGCGCAGGTCGGCGGTGCCCCTGGCCGTACCGGACTTGTTGCCGACGACGGGTTCCTTCAGGCCGACGATCAGGGACTTGGGGTCGGCGGGGTCCAGCTTCGCTGTGGTCAGGGGCCACTTGGCGCCGCCGATGACGGCTTCGACGTGGTCGGTGAGGTTCGCCGGGGGTGCGGTGAGCGGCTGGGCGAAGTCGAGGCGCAGGCTGCGGCCGTCGGCCTGGACCGTGGTGGCGACCGCCCCGTCGTAGGCGTATCCGTCGGGCAGCCGGAGTGCCGACTGCGGGACGGCCGTCTTGGTGCCGCCGGGCGGAGTCCAGCGCAGATGGAGGTTGGAGCCGCCGAAGTGCTCGAAGTACTCGACCTTGATGTCGTACGACTGGCCGGCGGTCAGGTCGAGGGGCTGGGAGGTCTGTTCGCGGTCCCAGTCGTCGACCCAGTGGTCGATGGCGAGGTGCCCGTCGACCCACAGCCGGAAGCCGTTGTCCCCGATGATCGAGAACGTGTGCGGGCCGGTCTTCTCGGGGACGATCCGGCCGGTCCAGCGGACGTTGACGTCGTCCGAGTGTCCGGTGGCGAAGGAGAGCCGGGGCTCCAGGTTGTCGAAGTCGAGATTCGTGTCTAATCCAGTGGCTTTGAGCTCGTGGAAGTCGAAGGCGCCGGGGGCGGACTGGGTGTAGTACTCGCCCTTCAGGCCGTGGACTTCCACCGGGTCGTCGGCTGCTGTGGCGGCGGGGGCTGCGGTGAGTCCCGCGAGGCCGAGAACCGCGACGAACAGGAGCGCCATGTGGGTTCGGAGTCTGCTTTTGCGCACGGATCCTCCTTGGCTGAGGAAGGGTGGCGGCTCGTTGCTTCAGTCTGTACAACGTTGGAAGTAGCGGGAGTGGGCATCACAGCACGGGTCCCGGCCGCTGTCCAGGGTCATGACAAACGGCCAGGTGACAGAGGCGCACATCGATGAAGAGGAGATCCCTTGCGGGTCAGCCTGAAGGACGTCGCGGAGCACGCCGGCGTCTCGATCAAGACGGTTTCCAACGTCGTGAACAACTATCCGCACGTCACCCCGGCCATGCGCGCCCGGGTCCAGGAGGCCATCGACGAGCTGGGCTACCGGCCGAACCTCACGGCTCGCCACCTGCGCAAAGGGCGCACGGGCATCATCGCCCTCGCCGTCCCCGAGCTGGGCAACCCGTACTTCGCGGAGCTGGCGGGGGCCGTGATCGACGCCGCCACCGAGCACGAGTTCACCGTCCTGCTGGACCACACGCGCGGCGACCGGGAACAGGAAGTCCTGGTGAGCCAGGGTTTCCGGGCGAATGTCATCGACGGTCTGATCCTCAGCCCGCTGGAGCTGGAGGACGAGGATCTGCGCTCCCGCACCGACGACGTGCCCCTCGTGCTGCTCGGCGAGCGGCAGTACGAACTTCCCTACGACCACATCGCGATCGACAACGTGTCCGCCGCGCGCAGCGCGGTCCGCCATCTGCTGAGCCGCGGGCGCTCGCGGATCGCCTACCTGGGCGCCCGCACGGATTCGGCCAACCGGCCCGCGCATCTGCGACTGGCGGGCTGGCGCGCGGAGCTGACGGAGGCCGGGGTGCCCGCCCCCGACGAACTCGTGGTGCCGGTCGGCGGCTGGGACCGCGACGAGGGCGCGCGGGCGATGGCCAGGCTCCTGGACTCCGGGGTACGTCCGGACGCCGTCTTCGCGTACAACGACCTGGTCGCGATCGGTGCGATGCGGGTGCTGCACGAACGCGGTCTGCGGGTGCCGTGGGACGTGGCGGTGGTGGGCTTCGACGACATCGAGGAAGGCCGGTTCGGCGCGGTCACCCTGACGACGATCTCGCCGGACAAGCAGGCCATCGCGCGGATGGCGGTGGCCTCCCTGCTGCGCAGCCTGTCGGGCCGGACCGAGCCCGGTGGACGTGAACTGACGGCTGATTTCAGGCTGGTTGAGCGGGAGAGCACGCTGGGGCGGCGTTGACGGGATTTCGGACGGAGGGGTTTACAGGGCTCTTCCAACGATGTAAAAACCTCCCCGGAACGACGAGTACACCGAGCCGACCGCAAGAGCCGATCATCCCCGGGAGCGCTCTCAGCGCCGGGGCCGTGCCGTTTGGGGACTCCATGAAGCCGCTCGCACCACGTCACCGCACCTCCGCCAGGACCCTCCTCGCCACCGGCCTCATCACGAGCCTCGCGCTCGTCTCCGGATGCGCGAAGTCCGAGGACGACACCGCAGGCAAGGACACGAGCTCCGCCGGAGCGGGCGACCAGGGCCAGGTCGTCGCCTCACCGTCCTCGGGCTCGGGCCCGACCTGTGCCATCGACGCCTACGGCGCCAAGAAGATCGACCTGAAGTCGGCCAGCGTCGGCTTCTCCCAGTCCGAGAAGGAGGCCAACCCCTTCCGGATCGCCGAGACCGCGTCGATCAAGGCCGAGGCGGACAAGCTGGGCGTGAAGCTGCTGACGGCCAACGCCCAGTCGCAGTTCTCCAAGCAGATCAGCGATGTCCAGGACCTCATCGCCAAGGGCGCCGACCTCCTCGTGATCGCGCCGCTCAACTCCGACGGCTGGGAACCCGTCCTGCGCTCGGCGTCCGCCAAGCACATCCCGATCATCACCATCGACCGCAAGATCAACGCCACCGCCTGCAAGGACTACGTGAGCTTCATCGGCTCCGACTTCGTGGAGCAGGGCAAGCGGGCCGCGGACCAGATGATCGAATCGACCGGCGGCAAGGGCGAGATCGCCATCCTGCTGGGCGCCGCCGGCAACAACGTGACGACCGAACGCACCAAGGGCTTCGAGGACCGCATCAAGGAGAAGGCCCCGGGCCTCAAGATCGTCTTCAAGCAGACCGGTGAATTCGCCCGGGAGAAGGGCCAGTCGGTCACCGAGAACCTCATCCAGTCCAAGCCCGGCATCACCGGGATCTACGCCGAGAACGACGAGATGGGCCTCGGCGCGGTCAACGCCCTCAAGGGAGCGGGCAAGCAGCCGGGCGCGGTGAAGATCGTGACGATCGACGGCACCCGCAACGCCGTCCAGGGCATCGTCGACGGCTGGATCGACGGCGTCGTCGAGTCCAACCCGCGCTTCGGACCGCTCGCCTTCCAGACCCTGGACACCTTCACCAAGGGCGAGAAGGTCTCCCAGGACATCGTCATCCAGGACAGCGCGTACACCAAGGACAACGCCAAGGCCGACCTGGGCAAGGCCTACTGACATGTTGTCAGTGAACGGCCTGTCGAAAACCTTCCCCGGCGTGAAGGCCCTGTCCTCCGTGGACTTCACGGCCCGCGCCGGGGAGGTGCACGCCCTCATCGGCGAGAACGGCGCGGGCAAGTCGACGCTCATCAAGGTGCTCACCGGCGTCTACCGGCCCGACGAGGGCGAGGTGACGTACGACGGCGCTCCGGTCCGCTTCGCCACCCCGCTTCAGGCACAGCACGCGGGAATCTCCACCATCTACCAAGAGGTCAACCTGGTGCCGCTGATGAGCGTGGCCCGCAACCTGTTCCTCGGCCGTGAACCCCGCGGCCGCCTCGGCCTGATCGACTTCCGGAGCATGCACCGGCAGGCCGAGGCAGCACTGGGCGAGCTCGGCCTGCGGGTCGACGTACGCCGGCCGCTGCGTGAACTGGGCGTCGGAGCACAGCAGATGGTGGCCCTCGCCCGAGCCGTCTCGGTCGACGCCCGGGTCGTCGTCATGGACGAACCGACCTCCTCGCTCGAACCACGCGAGGTGCGGACCCTGTTCGGGGTGATCCGGATGCTGCGCGAGCGTGGCATCGCGGTGATCTACGTCAGCCACCGGCTCGACGAGCTGTACGAGATCTGCGACGCGGTCACCGTGCTGCGCGACGGCAAGGTCGTGCACACGGGCCGGATCGCCGAACTCGACCGGCTCAGGCTCGTGGCGCTGATGCTGGGGCGGGAGATCGCGGGCGTACGGCAGGAGGGCCTGACCAAGTTCACGGGGGGTCATGACATGGAGGCCGAACCCGTCCTGGAGGCGCGCGACTTGACCGTGCGTCACCAGCTTCACGGCGTGTCCGTCTCGGTGCGGCCCGGCGAGGTGGTGGGGCTCGGCGGGCTGCTCGGTTCGGGGCGCAGTGAGACGGCCAAGGCCATCGCGGGGGCGCTGCCCACCGACTCCGGGCGGGTCGTGGTGGCGGGTGTGCGCGTACGCACCGGCTCGACTCCCGCGGCGATCCGGGCCGGCATCAGCCTGCTGCCCGAGGACCGCAAGGCCGAGGGGATCGTGCCGGGTCTCTCGGTGCGCGAGAACATCGCGCTCGCCGCGCTTCCGGGTCTCTCACGCTTCGGTCTGGTCGACGAGGCACGCATCGACCGCATCGTGGAGACGTTCATGAAGCGGCTGCGGATCAAGGCGGCGAGCCCCCGGCAGAAGGTGGGTGAACTGTCCGGCGGCAACCAGCAGAAGGTGCTGCTGGCCCGCTGGCTGGCCATGCAGCCCAAGGTCCTGCTTCTCGACGAGCCGACCCGGGGCATCGACGTCGGCGCGAAGGCGGAGGTGCAGAAACTGATCGACGAACTGGCCGATGACGGGCTGGGCGTCCTGCTCATCTCCTCCGACCCCGAGGAACTGATCGAGGGCAGCGACCGGGTGATCGTCCTCAAGGACGGCGCCGTGGTGGAGGAGTTGACCGGCGACGCCGTCACCGAGGACCGGCTGATGCGCGCCATCGCCGCCGCACCCGCCGCCCCCACCGTCGCGGCCGCGGCCACCGACGAGGGCACCGGCCCGGGAGGCCACGATGACTGAACTGACGCTCGGCCGGGTGACAGCCGACCGCGACCGTCTGCTGGCCCTGCTCCAGGAGTACGGCGTCTACCTGGGTGTCGTGGTCCTGTTCCTGGTGAACACCGTCTTCACCCCGCACTTCCTGTCCACGGAGAACTTTCGCACCCAGGCGGTCCAGGTCGCCCCGGTCCTGATCGTGGCACTCGGCATGGCACTGGCGATCGGCAGCGAGGGCGTCGACCTGGCGGTGGGCTCGGTGATGGCCCTGTCCACCTCGCTCCTGTCCCTCTATCTCGGCTACGGCCCCGGGATCGCCGTCCTGATCGCGCTGGTCGGCGGCGCCGTGATCGGTGTCGCGAACGGCTCGCTCATCGCGTTCGTCGGCGTCCAGCCGATCGTGGCGACACTCGCCCTGATGGTCGCCGGGCGCGGTCTTGCCCTGGTGCTCCTCCCCCAGCTCAAGGACGTCCACGACCCGGCGATGGCGGAACTCGGCTCCGGTGATGTCCTGGGCGTCCCGTACGTCGTTCTGATCGCCGCGGCCCTCGCCCTGCTCGTCGGCTTCGTCGTACGCCGTACGACCTTCGGGCGCAGTCTCCTCGCCATCGGGGACAGCCGTCCCGCGGCCCGGCTCGCCGGACTGCCGGTGCGCCGCGTCCTCATCCTCGTGTACGTCTGCTCGGGCGTCCTCGCGGCCGTCGCGGGTGTGCTCGCCACCGCCCGCCTCACCGCGAGCGACCCGTCCTCGCTCGGCAACCTGATGGAACTGTCCGCCATCACCGCGGTCGTGGTCGGCGGCACACCGCTGAGCGGTGGCCGGATCCGGATCGGCGGCACGGTCGCCGGCGCCGTCCTCATCCAGTTGCTCACCACCACGCTCATCAAGCACGATCTGCCGCCGTCGTGGACCCAGATCGCCCAGGCCGTGGTGATCGTCCTCGCCGTGTACGCGGCCCGGGAACGAGGAAAGCGATGACGACCGACGTGGACATTCCGGTGCGCGCGAAGAACACGGTGGAGGAGGAACCGGCCGGCGCCGGCCGTTCCGAACGGCTCAGCGCCCTCGCCCAGCAGCACGGCGCGCTCGTCACGCTGATCGTCGCGATGACCGCGGCGGCCCTCAGCTTCGACACCTTCCTGACCGGCAACAACCTGGAGAACATGGCGCTCTCCTCGGCGTTCCTCGCCGTGGTCGCGCTCGGCATGACCTTCGTCATCATCACCGGCGGCATCGACCTGTCGGTGGGCTCGCTCTTCGCGCTCGGCGGCGTGCTCGCGGCCTGGGCGTCCCAGTAC
The DNA here is from genome assembly GCF_042751995.1 of Streptomyces sp. NPDC059371. NCBI lineage: Bacteria > Bacillati > Actinomycetota > Actinomycetes > Kitasatosporales > Streptomycetaceae > Streptomyces > Streptomyces sp. NPDC059371. Next base: position 7,944 of record NZ_JBHYXD010000065.1, read on the forward strand.
GGGGCGGTCGCCGCGCTGCTGCTGCCACTGGCCGTCTGCGGACTGATCGGCCTCGTCAACGGCCTGCTGATCGCCCGTTCGCGGCTGGCTCCGTTCATCGTCACGCTGGCCTCGATGCTCGGCGCGCGGGGCATCCTGCTCTCCGTCACCGACGAGGGTTCGAAGACGTATCTCGTGGAGAAGGGGTCGTTCTTCGCGAAGATCGGACAAGGGGAGCTGCTCGGCGTCGGCGTGCCCGTGTGGATCACCGTCGCGCTCTTCGTACTCGGCGCGGTGGTCCTCAGGCGCACCCGGTTCGGGCAGTACGTGTACGCGGTCGGCGGGAACGAGGACGCCGCGGCTCTGATGGGCGCCCCCGTGGCCCGTACGAAGATCTCCGTCTACACGCTCTCCGGGCTGTGCGCTGGACTCGCCGGAGCGCTCAACGCGGCATGGCTCGCGTCGGGTGTCACGATCCTCGGCTCGGGCATGGAGCTGGAGGCGATCTCCGCGGTGGTCATCGGCGGCACCCTGCTCACCGGCGGGTTCGGCTTCATCAGCGGATCGCTGGTCGGGGTGCTGCTCCTGAAGGTCATCCAGAACGTCATCAACCAGATCGGCTCGCTGGACTCCGCCTACCAACAGGTCGTCAGCGGCGCCTTCCTGGCCGTCGTGGTCATCGCGCAGACCTGGCTCGGACGCAGACGCCGGGTGCTGTGAGGGCCGCGCCGCCCCGTCCGGAAAGCGGAAGGCCCCCCCCCCTCGGGGGGGGCCCGACCCGGCGAGGGCGGCCGGCGCGTTACCAAACACATAGCGGGCCGGCGCGCCCCGCACAACCAAC
>NZ_JBHYXD010000065.1:8773-44213 GCF_042751995.1 Streptomyces sp. NPDC059371
GGCGGGCCGGGGGGGGTGCGGGGCGGGCCCCCCCCCCGCGCCCCCCTCGGGGCCGCCCCGCCCCCGCGGCGCGCGCCCCCCCCGCGGCGATGCCGTCCTGCGGTTTCGCAACGTCATCGGGTCCGGGCGGGCCCGGAACTACAACCAATCATCCCCACATGCCGCTCGGGATGCCACCCACGTACATCCCGAGCGGGTGAGCAAGGGGCCGCCGGTCAGTGACCCTGACCCTGGCGCGGTCCGTGCTGGCCCTGACCCTGGCCCTGACCCTGGCCCTGACCCTGACCCTGACCCTGACCCTGACCCTGGCCCTGACCCTGACCCTGACCCTGACCCTGGCCCTGACCCTGGCCCTGGCCCTGGCGCGGTCCCTGCTGGCCCTGGCCCTGGCCCTGGAAGGGTCCGCGGTGGTCGCCGTGACCCCGGTGGTCGTCACGGCCGTGGCCGCGGTCGTCCCCGTGACCCCGGTGGTCGTCACGCCCGTGACCACGGTCGTCGCCGTGACCCCGGTGGTCACCGTGACCACGGTCGTCGCCGTGACCTCGGTCGTCGCCGTGACCCCGGTGGTCACCGTGGCCGCGGTGGTCGTCACGGCCGTGGCCGCGGTCGTCCCCATGGCCCCGGTGGTCGTGACGGCCGTGGCCACGGTCGTCCCAGTGCCCGCGGTTGTCGTCACGGTCGTAGTGCCGGCTCCAGGAGACGCTGTCGATGAAGCGGCCGCGCTCGGTACGCAGCGTGGCCGTGTCGGAGCGGTTGTCCCAGACCTCGTTGCGGCGGTCCTGGTAGAGGTCGCGGCTGGTGTCACGGCCGTAGCCGGTGTGAACGCGGACGGTGGCACGGCCGGCCAGACGGTAGTCGTCGAACGTGTAGCGGTTGCCGTCACGGTCCGACAGCGTCCAGCCGTCCAGGTTGATCCCGTGGCGCCCCGCGTTGGTGATTTCCACCCACTCCGCGTTCAGAGAACGAGCGGAGCGGTCGTCAAAGCCCGGCGCGTCGCTCTGGACCCTGCTGATGGCGACGTGCGTGCGGTCGGCGTGCGGCAGGGCGGCCGCCGAGGCCGACACGGAGGCCGAGCCGACCAGAGCGCCGGCCGCGATGGCCGCGGCCGCCACGCGCCGAGCAGTGACAGACGTGGAAACGGACATGAATGCTCCTCAAGGTTCGAGAGCCGGCACACCCCGTGCGGGCGCCCCTTTCGGGGAACCCGCACGGTGCGACCCTGTGCGAGTCCCGGCCCGGTGGCCGAGGACTCATAACCTGCTGCACATCCCCGCCCAAGACGGCCGACACCCGACCGCTGTTACCAATTACGGACATATCAGTTACAGGCGTCTGTATATGGCCTTTAACTACGGAAAGCTGAAAAATGATGGGTCGCTGTTCTCAACTCCCTTACGCGCACAACATCTAGGGCGTATCGGGCCATGTCGATCGTCAGCACACGTCACCCGCGCGTCACCCGAAAGTGAGTAACACCCTTCCGCCCGAGGCGGGCAGAGACCGGCGTGTCGCACCGGTGGCAAAAGCCGTGGCGGGGCGGAGTGTGCGCTGCCTAGCCTGTGGACATGCCTCACGCCAAGACGTCGTACGTGTGCCTGCCCTGCCGGGCGTCGTACAAGCAGCCGTACGACGGGAACCGGCCCCGGCGGATCTGTCCCCGGTGCGCCGGGGCGCTGATCCACGTGGGGTCGGCCTTCGCCGCGCCCAAGCGCCGGGACACCGCGGCCTGGAGGACACTCTCCGTCCTGCTCCACGCGGGTGTGGGCTTCCACAAGTCCTGCTGCGGCGGGCCCGGTTACCGCCCCCGGACGCTGCGCGAAGTCCGTGAGCGGATGGCGTACGCGCGATGTACCGGGGAGTCCTTCGCCAGGTCGCTCGCACGTCCCGACGTTCCCTGACGGGACGTCTGCTCAGTCCTCCAGGCGGACCGGCATCAGCAGGGAGAACGTGTGCTCGTCGTCGGGCCGTCGGATCGCGATGGGCGCGGTGGGGGCGCCGATCTCCAGGTTCAGCTCGTCGCGGGCCCCGGCGGCGAGCGCGTGCAGCAGGTACTCACGGTTGACGGCGACCTGGTTCTGGTCGCTCCACCGGTCGTCGCCGATGGTCACCGTTCCGTCGCCCGTCACCTTCAGCAGGGTGAGGTCGGCGGCCGTCCCGCCCGGCCCGCTCACGTCGCTCGCGGTGACGGGACCGGTCTCCACCGCCTCCCGGAAGGACCCGGCGACGACCAGGGCCCTGCGGCCGGCCGGCGCCTGGACGAGACGGCGATAGTCGGGGAAGTCGTGGTCGAGGCAGCGGCCGGCCGTCTGTCCGTCTCCGCTCTCCAGCGTCACGCGGTCACCGTCGACGGTGAGCCGCACCGGCTCCTCGCCGCTCAACAGGGCCCGCATCGCGTCCACCAGCGGGCTCGGAACGACGACCTGCACGCGCGTGCCGGCGTGCCCGCCGGTGGCCGCCCGCGCGACGGCCATCCGGTAGCGGTCCGTCGCCACGACGTCGAGCGTCTCGCCCTCGATGTCGAACAGGACACCGGCGAGCGCGGGCAGTTCCGGGTCCCGGCCGGCGGCGAAGCGGACCGCGTCGAGCGCGCCGGCGAGCTCCGGAGCGGAAACGGACAGACCGACGACGGTGGTGCGGGGCGATGTCATGGGTTTCTCCCTGCTGTCGAGTAGTGCTCGGAGCGTGGAGAACTCGTCGCGGGCATCGGACAGCCCCGCCTCGAGGCGGCGCAGATGTGCCTGAAGGAGCGTGCGTACGAGGTCGGTGTCCGCGCCGGACCAGCCCGCGAGCACCAGACGGATGTCCGCGAGCGGCATGGCGGCCCGGCGCAACCGGGCCAGCAGCCGTGCCTCCTCCAGTTGCTCCGGGCCGTACCAGCGGTAGCCGCTCACCGGGTCCACCCAGGCGGGGACCAGCACACCGCCACGGTCGTAGAACCGCAGGGCGCTGACACTCAGTCCGCTGTCCCGGGCCATCTCGCCAATGCTGCGCATCTCGCTCTCCACACCCGGAACCCTGCGACCTCGACCATGTCGAGGGTCAACCCCGGTCCCGCTCGGGCGACTCGACCCGCCCCGCGTCAGGCCGGACAGTCGGCCAGAATTCCCACCGTACCCCAACGGATCATCAGATATCCGGAGCGGTCCCGCTCGGCCACGGCGTAACGGGAGTACGGCCACGCGTCGCCCGCGCTGCCCCGCTGCCGTACCAGAGCCCGGCACGCCTCGCCCGCCGCCATGTCTGCCCAGGCCGCGGCCTGCCGCTGGTTCCACGCCCCGTAGTCCGACCATACGTACAGGGCCGAGTGTCCCGGGTCGAAGCCCATCTTGAGGTCCGCGTTGCCGAGCGCGCGATCCGTGCCGAGCGCCGTCCGCATGCCGTTGGTCCGCTCGATGAGCCTCCGGGTGGCGCGGTCCGCGACTCCGATCTCGGCGCTGTCGGTACTGGGAATCATGGCCTGGCCGAGGCCCTGTTCGTCCGGCTCCCACACCGGGCCGACACCGGCACGGCTCAGGGTGTCGTCGTCGGCCGACATGCAGCGCGCGTCGGCGAGGAAGTCGTCGTCCCAGGTCACCAGCGGGTCGCGGCCCGGCGCTTCCTTCACCATGACGAAGGCGTGGTACGGCAGATCCGGGTGCAGCCCCCGCACGACGTTGCGCAGCGTCCGGCACATCAGACCGGCGACCTCCGTCTCCGCGTACATCGTTCCCGGTTCGTCGGAGGTGAGCCGGTACGAGAGGTAGACCTCCCCGCGCGAGGCGTGGAACCTCACGGTTCTCGGGGCGAGGTCGATGGCGTCGCCGAGTCGCTGGACGAGAACTCCCTGGTCGCGCAGGACGGCACGGGCCACGTCGTGCTCGCCCTCGCCGCGCGCCGGCCGCGCTTCGGCCCAGCTCTCCACACTCGCCGGGCGGCCGCTCGTGGACTGCTCCCGCCGTTCCGCCGTACTGGCCCTCGTCTTCGCGTCCGTGCCCAGGGTCGTTCCGGACGGCTGCGGGATCGCGGCCGGAGAGGAAATGGGAGCGGAGGAAGCGGGGGTGGAGGCGACGGGACCGGAGGAAGCGGGAACGGAGGCGGTGTTCGAGGTTCCGTGACGGTCGCCCTCGGGCTTGCCGGGCATGAGGGCCACCACTCCGCCCGCGATACCCCCGATGACCGCCGCCGCGACGACGAGCATGCCCGCCCACGGCTTGCGTCCACGCTTCGCGGGCCGCGGCCACGCCGGATCGTTCACGGGAGGCATGTCCCAGACCGCGGTGATCATGTCCTCCGCCCGCGTGAACAACGTGTCGGCGCGCATCGCCTGGATGAGCTGCGCGGCCAGGAGCTCGAAGCACTCCTCCGCGGCGTCGGCGGCCTGGGGACGGTCCCCCGGCTGCTTGGCCAGTGCCCCGCGCACGATCTCGCGCAGGGGCAGGGGGACGCCGTCCAGATCGGGTTCGCCCGACGTCACGCGGAACGCGACCGCGTCGGACGCGCCCGTCCCGAAAGGTGACTTGCCGGTGGCCGCGTACGCCACGAGCGCGCCCCAGGCGAACACGTCGCTCTCGGGCCCCGCGTCTCCCGTCCGGTACTGCTCGGGGCTGATCCAGCCCGGGGTGCCGGTCGTGGCTCCCGGACGGGTGGCCCGGGTGTCGTCGTCGGCGTGCGCGATGCCGAAGTCCAGGACGCGGGGTCCGGAGGGCGTGAGGATGACGTTCTGCGGTTTCACGTCGCGGTGCACCACGCCGGCCTCGTGGACGGCGGCCAACGCCTGCGCGGTGGCGGCCGCGAAGGCGTACAGACTGGGTCCGGTGACCCGTCCTTGGGCGAACACCTGCTGGTTCAGTGTCGGCCCGGCGACGTATTCGGTGGCGAGCCACGGGGTGGCGGCGTTCGCGTCGGAGGAGAGCAGCGGGACCAGATAGGGGCCGGTGACACGGGAGGACATTTCCACTTCGCGCCGGAAACGGGCCCTGAAATGCGGGTCTTGGGCCTGCGAGGGGTGAATCACCTTCACCGCCACGCGCGTTCCGTCGGAGGCTACTCCGGCATGGACGGTACCCATGCCTCCGGCGCCGAGACGACCGACGATCCGGTACGGACCTATTCGGGAGGGATCGCCGGCCTGAGCCGGCTGGACTCTTCCGGAGGATCCGGATTCGCTCACTGATGGTTCCTTCGTGCGGGACTGAACGGTCGAGCAGGTGAAGAGGCGAAGAGGTGACGGGTGCTCGGGGGCGGTCCCGGGTCCCAGCAGGTTGCCCCGACATGCCGTCTGGGTGACTTCCCGTCCGGATGTTATGCGCTCCCCCGCATCCTGGGTAGAGAAACCCCTGATCAGACGGCGGACTGTCACGTGCCGGGTGACGAGACGCTTGCGGACCGTGTCGCGGACGCGGCCCCCAGCAGACCTTCTCCCGACCTCGATCCGTTCAACTGGCTTACCAGAAAGCCCTGTTGAAGGTGAACTGGTCTCCGGAGCCGGCCGGCGGGCACGGTGGAACCGTCCGGCCCAAGGGAGCCGGGCACAGGTCGGAGCGGAGGCGTGGCCCGGACGTGCCCCCGATCCCGTCCCGGTCGACAATGGGCGTACGGCGGGGACGGGCCCGGGGAGGCGCCGGGGAAGGAACGTCCATGCCGAAGCGGCCCCTCTCCTCCGGTCGCGTACGGGCCGCGCGGCAGTCCGCGCGGGTCACGGTCGCGACCGCAGCGGGCTTCTACTCGGCGCTCTACCTACTGGACCAACCGGTCGTCGCCGTCTACGCCCTCTTCGCGCCGATCGCGCTCGGCGTCCTCTCCCCGATCCCGGGCGGCGGCCGGGACCGGGCGCGGACCATCCTGTTCGCGCTGCCGGCGGCCGTGGCGCTGACGGCCCTCGGCACCGCTCTCGCCGTGACGACCGCGTCCGCCGTCGCGGGGATGCTGGTGATCGGCTTCGCCATCTCCTTCATCTCCGCGTACGGACCCGCCGCGGCGGGTGTGGTCCCGGGACTGCTGCTCTTCTACGTACTGGCGTGCTTCCCGCCGTACGAGCCGGACACCCTGCCCCAGCGCCTCGGCGGCCTGCTGGCCGGTGTCGTCCTGCTGGTCCTGTGCGAACTGCTGCTCCTGCCCGCCCCGTCCGTTCAGCCGTACCGCGCGCGGATCGCCGCCGCCCTGGATCTCGCGTCCGCTTCGGCGCTCGCGTTCGCCCAGGGGCACCGGCACGCTCCCGAGCGGGCCCGGCGCCTGCGCGAGGAAGGGCTCGGGCTGCGTCTGTCACAGGCGCCACCGGCCTCGCGTCCGACGGGGGCGGGCCGCACCGACCGCGGACTCGCGCAGGCCGGATCCGCGACACGGCGGGTACTGAACCAGCTCGCCCGGATGGCCGAGCGGCCGGACTCCGCGACAGCCGCCGATCCGCCCTCCGATGCGTTGCTGCGCGGTGTCGCGGACGGCTGCGCCGCGACGGCGGGCGCTCTGCGGGGCGCACGCGCCGTGCCGGCGCCCGAGTCCCTGGAGGAGATGGTCGCCGACTTCGTCGCCGTCCGCGGACATCCGTCCGGTACCGGGCTCGCCGGCGACGCCAAAGCCCCGCAGCGGCTGCTGGAATTCCGCTCCGGCCTGCTGGTCGCGGCGGACTCCGCCCTGACCGCGCAGGCGGCGGTGGCCGTGGCGATCGGCGGGCGCCGCGACTCGGCGGGGCTGCCGCCCGAACAGTTCTGGTACGCGAGGCCCTCCACGACACGGCTCCTGGTACTGCGTCTGACCGGCAACCTCACCCTGCGGTCGGTCCTGTTCCAGAACGCCGTACGCACCGCCGTGGGCCTCGGCGCGGCCCGGCTCGTGGCCGGGGCGCTGGACCTTTCGCACGGTTTCTGGGTGCTGCTGGCCGTGCTGACGCTCGGGCGCACCACCGCGGGAGCGACCTGGTCCACGGTGCGCTCGGCGGCGGTCGGCACGCTGGTGGGCGCGCTGGCCGCCGGGGTGCTGATCTTCGAGGCCGGCGGCCATGTCGAGGTGTACGCCGCCGTGCTGGTGCCGGCCATGTTCGTGGCGTTCTCGGTGGGACCGATCGCGGGACCGGCCTGGGCGCAGGGCCTGTTCACCCTGGTCGTGTCCGCCGTCTTCAGCCAGCTCGCCACGGCCGACTGGCGGCTGGCGGAGACACGGCTGCTCGATGTCCTCGCGGGCTGCACGATCGGACTGGTGTGCGGCGTGCTCGCCTGGCCCGCCGGAGCCCACGCCGAGGTGCGGCGCGGTGTGGCCGACGTGCTGCGTTCCGCGGGGCCCTTGGTGCAGGCCACCGTGTCCGCCGTGGTCCGCGCGTCCGGGGCGTCCGGCGTATCCGGGGCGTCCGGCTCCGCCGGCGATCCGCCTTCCCGGCGCCGTGCCGCCGAGGAGGCTCTACGGCTGACCCGGCACCGGCTCCGTATCGCCGAGGGGGCCTACGCGCAGTACCGGACGGAGGGCGGCAGGGACCCTGTCGACAGCGGACCGGACTGGCATCTGGCGCTCAGCTGCGTCTCCCACGCGGTGATCGGATCGCATTGGCTGCCCCGGCTGGCGTACGGTCCGGCGCCGCCCGAAGCGGTCCGGTGGGCGAACGAGTCGGCCGGGCGACTGGCCGCCGCGATGGACAGCGCGGCGGCCTTCCCGCCCGATGGCGTCCGGGCGTCACCGGTACCCCTTCCGCACGAGGTCGTCTCCGCCGCCCCGGCTCCCGTACTGCCCGAACTGGTCGACGTCGACACCTGGCTGCGGACCCTCGCGGCGGAGCTGACGGCGATCGGCGGGAGCGGTCCGGACGGGCCGCCGCCCGCGGTCCGTGGTGACGGAACACGACCGGCAGGCGGCCGCGACGCCACGGCGGGCAAGGGAGGGTGACAGAGCCGGACCGCCGGGAGGAGGGTTCCTCAGGGGGTGCGTCCGATGAACCCGAGCAGCCGCGTCTGTACGTCGGCGCTCTCCGGGACCTCCACCCGCGGCCCGTACTGCCCGCTCTGTCGCAGCACCTCGTCCAGCGGCAGCATGCCGTCGAGCAACCGGGCGCACATGGCGGGGTCGAGGCGTTCGTCCTGACCGCTGGCCCGTGCCAGGTCCCAGGTGTGCATGAAGACGTCGGCGGTGTAGAAGCGGTCGACCGCCTGGTCCAGCGGGACCTCCCCGATGTGCGGGTTCGACAGGACCTTGTGCGCCGTCGCCGGATCGTCGAGCAGTGCCTGCACCCCGTCGCTGTGCACCGTCCAGGCCTTCACCGGGTCGTCGTCCACGGAGGGTCCCTTCGGCAGTTCGACCCCGGCGCCCGACTTCAGGAAATCGGGGAACCACTCGACCAGGTGGCGCACCACATCGCGGGCGACCCACCCCTCGACCGGCGCGGGGTGGTCCCAGGCCTCGGGGCGCACTCCGCGCACCCGTTCCGTGAACTCCCCGGCGATGGTGCGGTGCTCGTCGGCTGCGCTTGTCATGATCTGAGGCCTTCCGTCTCGGTTCGTGATCCGGGGTTTCCGCTCGGGCTGCCGCCGAGCAGTTCGTCGAGGCGCTCATGGCCCTCGGTCACACCGCGTCGCATGCCGCTTCTGATCATCGCGTCGCGGGCGTCGACGGACGCCATGAGCGAGGTGGTGGTGACCCGGGTCCGGCCGCCGAGGTCCTCGAAGAGGGTGGTCTCCAGGCTGACGCCGTCCGGGAAGCCGTCGTAGGCGAAGGTCTGCACGATGCGCTCGTCGCGGCGCACCTCGTGGAACACCCCGCGGAAGCCGTACTCCGTTCCGTCGTCCTCGCGGTGCACATAGCGGTACGAGCCACCGGTGCGCGCCTCGTACACGTCGATGCGCATGGTCAGCCGGCGCGGGCCGAGCCACCGCACGACGAGATCGGGGTCGGTGTACGCCCTGAACACACGCTCCGGAGGTGCGTCGAACTCGCGGGTGATGAGGATGGTGGGCAGCACCGGGTCGGCCTCGATCCGGGTCTCGCGCCGGTCGCCGCGGTGCGCGGTGCTCACGATGCCGCCTTCTTCCCCGAGGTGTCTTCTCCTGGCTGGTCCGCCATCTGTCCGAGGACGGCGTCGAGCCGGCGGAAACGGTCCTCCGCCTCGCGGCGGTAGCGTTCGATCCATTGCGTCATCAGGTCGAGGACCTCGCCTTCGAGATGGCAGGGCCGACGCTGGGCGTCCCTGCTGCGGCTGACCAGACCGGCGTCCTCCAGCACTCTGATGTGCTTGGACACGGCCTGCACCGTCACGTCGTACGGCTCGGCCAGTTCGTTGACCGTGGCGTCCGCCGTGGCCAGCCTGGCCACGATGTCGCGCCGCGTCGGGTCGGCCAGGGCCGAGAACACCCGGGACAGCCGGTCGTCGGGCACCTCTCACCTCACGTAATCAACCAGTCGGTTGAATAACCGTACGCCGGGCCGACGGCTTAGTCAACCAACTGGTTGAGTAAGCCGGCCGAGTAGGGCGTGCCGAGTAAGGAGTGCTGCGTACGGCGTGCTGGGTACGGCGTGCTGGGTACGGCGTGCTGAGTACGGCGTGCTGAGTACGGCGTGCTGAGTACGGCGTGCCGGTCCGCTCCTCGCGACCGTCACCGATCGCGCTTCACCCGGATGTCAGTCCTTCGCGGGTACCGGCTCCAGGACCGCGAACTCGGCGGGCCCGACCGCGAGCATGCCGTCGGTCAGCGGGCGGCAGCGGATCCCGCCGCCGTCGCGCAGCGCCCGTCGTGCGCCGGGACCGAGCGTGGCGTCCATCCAGGCGCAGGGCCTGGCGGCACTGCGTACGGCGAGGACCACGGGGCCGGTGCCGCAGTCCAGGGAGATCGTCGCGCCGACCAGGGAGTCGATGTCCACCCCGCGGAGCAGAACGTTGCGCCGGGTCAGTCCGAGGTCCGCCTCCGTGGCCCGTCCCGGCGGAAAGCGTTCGGCGGCCATGAGGGTGACCGACGCGTTGCGATGGGCCGGATGGTTGAAGTAGCGGTCTCCGACGATCCCGAGTCCGGCGCGCACCTCTGCGGTCGTCACCAGGTCCGCGTCGGGCAGCGGCGGCACTCCGTCGCCCGGGCGGCCCTCGAACCGGTGCACGGGCGAGACCAGTAGCTGAAGGATTTCCACACGCCCCATCTCATCGAGCGTAGGGGACGACGTCCGCCTGACACGGGGACAGCGCGCGTGACAGGGTCGGCGGTGATCGAAGACGACAGCGGCAAAGGGGCTTCCGTGGACACGCGAACGTGGGACACGCTGGTCAGCTCGATGAAAAGCACCTACGTCAAGGGGGTGCGCGAGGGTGCGGTGCCTCGGCCGGTGATCATGCCGCTCGTGCGGGGCGAGCTGGTCGGGCTGGTCTGGGTGCGCCCGACCGAGCCCGGCGCCGACGCGCTCACCGGCATCGCGGCGCTGTCGAACATCGCCGCGGCGGCCGGAGCGGACGAGGTCGTCCTGGCCTGGGAGACCCAGGAGGTCGCCATGGCCTGTGAGCTGCCCGTCGTCGGCCCCTCCCCGTGTCTGAACATGGTCCGCGCCACCCCGGACGGGCATGTGCTGCACCAGTTCCCCTACACGGAGGAGTCCTCGTCCTCGTCCGCCGGTACCGCGGAGGAGGACGCGACCGCGCTCGACTGGGTTCAGGCCCCCGCGCCGCGACCGGACGGCGAACTGCCACCCCCGGTCAAGGCGGCCGTGGAGTACGCGTTCACCCCGATGGAGCTGGACCATCCCAACCCTTTCGGCGTCACCGTCGTCCTCATGGAAGAGGACGGCTACACCGTGCGCCTGACCGACGTCTTCGACCACTGAAGATTCCCACGCGCCGCGCCTGCTCCGCTTCCGGCCCCTAGGCTGACCGGGCGCGGCAAAGTTCCGCGCGCCCTCAGCGGGCGGTCCGTGATCGCAGCACAGGAGGAACCGTGTCCGGTCAGTTCGAGGCGACAACCGAGATCAACCGCCCCGTCGAGGAGGTCTTCGCCTACCTCGCCGCCGGCACGAACGACCCAGACTTCAGCCCGCGGGTGCAGACGATCACGAAGACTCCGGAGGGCCCGACGGCCGTCGGCACCGTCTTCACCAGCACGGTCAAGGACGCCGGCATGAAGACGGGCCGGAAGTTCCGGATCACGGAGTTCGAGCCGTCCCGCCGGATCCGCTGGGCGGAGATCTCGAAGAACACCGTCATGGCGGCGGAGGGCGGCTACGACTTCGAGTCCACCGGCGCCGGGACCACCCGGGTGCGGATCTTCAACGTCCTGGAAGGGCACGGCATCGGCAAGCTCCTGGTGGGCTTCGCGCTGAGCGCGGCCCGCAAGGACGCGGACGCCTTCGGCCGGCGGATCAAGGCGGCCGTCGAGGCCTCCTGACCCCGGCGGATCCAGGGAGCCCCCCGGCACCCGGCGGATCCAGCGTCACGCCGTCACCGCGGCGCGCGCCCCGGGGGTTCCGGCTCGGGGCGCGCCCGCAGTTCGGTGATCACGGACCATGCGACCGACACCATCGGTACCGCCACGACGGCCCCGGTCACACCGGCCAGGATGCTCCCCGCGATGACGGAGACGGCCACGACCACGGGATGCAGCCGGACCGCCCAGCTCATGACCAGCGGGTGCAGGACGTGACCCTCGATCTGGCCGATCACGACGATCAGGGCGAGCACGATGATCGCGACGACCGGCCCCTTGCTGGCCAGCGCGACGACCGTGGCCACGCCGAGCGCGACGGGCGAGCCCACCAGGGGGATGAACGCGGCGAAGAACTCCAGGAGCGTGAGCGGCAGCGCCAGCGGGACGCCCAGGACGGTGAGGGCGATGCCGACGAGTACGGCGTTGGTGGCCGCCACGATGATGATGCCGCGTGTGTAGCCGGCGAACGTCCGCCAGGCCGCCCGGCCGCCGCGGTCCCACGGGTCCCGCACGCTCTCCGGCATCAGCTCCTGGAACCAGCGCCAGTACCTGTCCCCGGAGCGGATGAAGAAGAGCGAGCAGAACAGCCCCAGCACCAGGCCGGTGACGAACTCCACCGCGCGGCCGGCGCCGCTGAGGGCGCTGCTGATCACCACGGAACGGTGTTCGGAGACGAACGTGGCCACCTTGCCCTGGAGGTTCGACAGCACCGCGTGACTCAGATGGAAGGGTGAGCCCTCCAGCCATCGTTCGATCCGGCCCAGTCCCCCGGCGAACTCGTGGCCCAGGTCGCCGGACTCGCTCGCCACGACACCGCCGACCAGCGCCATCACGCCGAGCACCAGCACGATGCTTCCCAGGATGCTGATGATCACCGCCACGGTCCTCGGCAGGCGCCGCGCCAGCAGGTCCGCGAGGGGACGCAGGACGGCCGTCACGACGAGCGCGAGGAACAGGGCCACGGCGACCAGTTGCAGCCTGCCCAGGAGGACGAAGACCGTGTAGCCGACCACGCCGACGACGATCAGCCGCCACGCGTAGGCCGCGGCCACCCGCAGCCCGCGATGCACCAAGGCGCCCTGGTGGTCTCCGGTGCCGTACCGCCCGTCCGCGGCGGCCGTACGGGCCCGCGTGACCGTCCGGACGCCACGGGAGGAACGATTCCCGAAGGCGTGACGCGTCCGGCGCCCGCCGCGACCCGCGCCGGGCTCGCCCGGCCGCCGGTGGGGACGACGCGATCCGGCGTTCACCTGTGTGCCACCGTCCTCCCGTCGTCGTGCCCGCCCGCCCCGCGCAGCCGGGCGGGGACCGCCGCGCGGCCTCGGGACGCGGGCGACCCCGGGCCGTCGATCACGCGGGCGTCCTCGCCAGCGTGGAGTCGCGCACCCCACCCCGCAACCCGGGAGACACACGGTCCCCGGCGGTCGCCGTCTCCGGCCCGGGGCTCTCCCGCCGACGCATCACCCCTTTAATGTCATTTGCGGCATTCGCCCCTATATTGGGTCTGTGATCAGGCGGCTGGACCTACTCGAGACCGCTGACGACGGCATCACGGAAAGCGAGGTCTTCCGGCTCGCCCTTCAGCACTCCATCGCGGAGCTGGGCTGCGTCGGCGGGGCCGTCTACCTGCGGGGCCCGATGTCGGCCCTGCGTCTGGTTTCCTCCACCGGACTGCCGTCGTCGGTCACCCGCGCCTGGGAGATCGTCGACCAGGACGGACCCACGGCCACCGCCCGCGCCGTGCGCTCCGGTGAGCACGTATGGGTGGCCGCGCTCCCGTCCGACGTGGAGGAACCCACCGCGCCGCTGCTCTCACGGTCCGGCTGGTTCGCCGTGCCCCTGGTCCACGAGGGCCGTGCCATCGGCGCGATCACCTGTCTCACCGGTGACAACGAGGAGCCCACACCCGATCAGCGGGCGTTCCTCGGCGCGGTGGCCGACTGGACCATGAACCGGCTGCAGAAGATGCCGGCGCCGGAGCGCATGCGTACCGACCTCGACGCCACTCCGGTCGGCTCGTGGGAGTGGGACGTACGCACCGGCGAGCTGCAGTGGGATCAAGTGGCCATGAAGGTCTACCAGACCGATCCGGGACAGTTCGTGCCCGGTGTCGAGACCTGGATGAAGGTGGTCCACCCCGACGACCTCGCGAGCACCCTGGCCGCCGCCGAACGCACCATCCGCACGCACGCGCCGTTCGAGGCCGAGTACCGGGTCCGGCGCAACGACGGTGGCTACACCTGGACACGCGCCTCCGGTCATGTCGTGCTCGACGACGAGGGCCAGGTCGCGCGCATCGTCGGCAAGGGCTGGGCGAGCGACGAGGCACGCTCGACCCGCGACGCGCTCAGCCGTGCCCTGCAGCACATGAGCGACGCCTTCCTGTCCGTGGACGACGACTGGCGGATCACCTTCGCCAACCTGGAGGCGGAACGCATTCTCGGTACGTCCGGCGAGCAGCTCCTCGGCCGGGACCTGTGGGACCTGCCCGCCCTGAGCCATGTGCCGGATCTGGAGGACACGTGCCGCCGCGGTGCCGCGCGGTCCACGGCGGCGGCCTTCGACATCACGCTGGCCGACACCGGGCGCCGTTACGACCTGCGCATCGTCCCCGTCCCCGGCGGTCTGACGGTGTACTTCACCGATGTCACCGACCGCCGTCGCCGTGAGGCCGAGCAGGCGGCGGCCGTCCGCGCCGCGGCCGAGCGCGCGAGCCGGACGGCGGAACTGACCACGCAGCTCGCGGCGGCGACCACCTCCGAGGACGTGGTGACCGCCGTCGCCCAGCGTGTCCTGCCGCCGTTCGGCGCCCAGGGCCTGCTCGTTCTCGTCATCGAGGACCAGAAGCTGGTGCACATCGGGTCCGTCGGATACCCGGACTCCTTTCTGCGGCGGATGCACGGGGAACACGGCAGGGATCTGGAGGACGCCGGCCCGGCCGGGGAGGCGATCCTGACCGGCGGACCCCGTTTCTACTCGTCTCGCGAGGAATGGGTCACGGCCTTCCCCGACGCCGAGAGCCTGCCGCCCACCGGCATGGAGGCCTGGGCCTTCCTCCCTCTGACGGCCTCCGGCCACACCTTCGGCGTGTGTGTCATCGCCTTCGACACCAGACGGCACCTCACGCCGGAGGAACGCACGCTCCTCATCGCCATCAGCGCCCTGGTGGCGCACGCGCTGGAACGGGCACGGCTCTACGAGGCCGAGCTCACCCGCTCCGAGGAACTCCAGCAGGCACTGCTGCCCCGGGGGCTGCCCACGGTTCCCGAGGCGACCGCCGCGGCGCGCTATCTGCCGGCCGGGCAGAGCCTGGACGTGGGCGGGGACTGGTACGACCTGATCCCGCTGTCCGCGGGCCAGGTGGCCCTGGTCGTCGGGGACGTGATGGGCCACGGTCTGTCCGAGGCCGCGACCATGGGGCGGCTGCGCACCGCGCTGCACACACTGGCCGCCCTGGAGCTGCCCCCCGACGAGATCATGGGCCACCTGAACGACATCGTGGGCGGCCTCGGCGACCACGCGTACGCGACCTGTCTGTTCGCGCTGTACGACTCCACCGACGGATCGTGCACCGTGGTGCGGGCGGGTCACCCGCCGCCGCTCGTCGTCCGGCCGGACGGAAGCACCGAATTCCCCGAGATCGCCGTCAACCCTCCCCTGGGCGCCGCGTTCCCTCCCTTCGAGACGACGGAACTGGAACTGCCCGCGGAGAGCCTTCTGGTCCTCTACACCGACGGGCTCGTGGAGTCACCGCAGCGGGACATCGACCAGGGCATGGCCCAGCTCGCCGGTCTGCTCGGAGGTGCGGCGGGGTCTCCCGATCCGGAGGACCTGTGCGACTCCGTGACCGAGGGGCTGCTCCCGGGCGGGCCCACCGCCGACGACGCCGCCCTGCTGATCGCGCGCCTGCACCATGTGGCCGACCGGCAGGTGGCCTCCTGGGCGCTGCCGGAGGGCCCGGAGGCCGCGGGTGAGGCCCGTCGCCATGTACGCGAGCAGCTCGCCCAATGGCACCTGGACGACCTGGTCATGACGACGGAGCTGCTGGCCAGCGAGCTCGTCGGGAATGTCATCCGGCACGCCAGCGGCCCCATCGGCCTTCGCCTCCTGTGCAGTGGGACGCTGGTCTGCGAGGTGTCCGACGCGAGTCTGACGATGCCCCGCATCCGCCGGGCCACGGACACCGACGAGGGGGGCCGCGGGCTCCAGCTCATCAACGCCCTCTGCGAGCGCTGGGGCAGTCGCTACACCCCGGACGGCAAGGCCATCTGGACCGAACAGGCCCTTCCCGACGCCTCGGAAGCGCCCGGCGAGGATTCGGATCAGGACTTCTCGAGCCGGCCGTAAAGCCCGGAGAGCCCCCGCGGGCAGCGTATCGACCACGCCACGGGGGCACTACGGGGAGGCTGTTGATCCGACGTCAGCTGCGCGCGAATTCCAGCAGGTCGGCGTTGAACACCTCGGCGAACTTCGGCACCATCGCGAGGCCGTGGGGAGCACCCGGGTACACCTTGTAGACGGCGTCCTTGACGATCTTCGAGGACTTGTCGCCCGCGGCCACGATGGGAACGATCTGGTCGTCGTCGCCGTGCACGATGAGGGTGGGGACGTCGATCTTCTTGAGGTCCTCGGTGAGGTCGGTCTCGGAGAACGCCTTGACGCAGTCGTAGGCGCCCTTGATGCCGACGGTCATGCTCCAGAGCCAGAACTGGTCGCGCGTTCCCTGGGTGACGGTCGATCCGTCCCGGTTGGCGCCGTAGAACGGCGCGCTGAGGTCCTGGTAGTACTGCGACCGGTCGGTCTCAACACCCTTGCGGATCTCGTCGAACACGTCGACCGGCAGACCCTCGGGGTTCTCCGCCGTCTTGAGCATGAGGGGCGGGATCGCGCCGACGAGGACCGCCTTGGCCACCCTGCCGGTGCCGTGCCGGCCGATGTAGCGGGTGACCTCGCCGCCGCCGGTCGAGTGGCCGACCAGGATGACGTCCCGGAGGTCGAGGGCTTCGATGACCGCCGCCAGGTCGTCGGCGTAGGTGTCGAGGTCGTTGCCGTCCCAGGGCTGGCCGGAGCGTCCGCCACCGCGGCGGTCGTGGGCGACGGCCCGGAAGCCGTTGTCCACCATCACCTTCATCTGGGCGTCCCAGGCGTCCGCGGTGAGCGGCCAGCCGTGCGAGAAGACGACCGGCTGACCGGACCCCCAGTCCTTGTAGAAGATCTGCGTGCCGTCCTTGGCGGTGGCGAAGGGCATGAACGGGTCCTCTCGAATCGGTCCGGATCCCGGCGCTTCGCGCGCCGTCGGCGACCTCTCGGGTCCTGCCGACGATGCCGTCGGCCGTACGCCGTCGGGCACGTACACCGACGGCCTCGTACGCCGTCCGCCCGTGCGACAGGGAGATCGGCAGCACGAATCGACCGGAATGAGTACGTTGTCCACCTCACACTAGCCCAGGCGCCACGCGGCGTCGCGGCGGGCGCACACCGCACCCGTGGGCCGGACTGAGCCGTCAGGGCGATCTTGCTTCTCCTGTCGCGTGCGATCGCGACGGTTTCCGTATCTTTCGGTCGCGTCCCGGCGTTGGCGCGGTGTCCGTGTCGATCACCGTATCCGGAGCCAGAGTGCCCGCTCCTCCCGTACCGTCCCCGCCTCCTCGCCTCCTGGCCGAACGGGTGAGGGACCCGTATCCGTACTTCGCCTGGCTGCGCCGGAACGCGCCCGCTCACGCGGACCGCAGGCCCGGTCGGCCCACCGTGTGGCAGATCTCCCGCTACGCGGACGTCCGAGCCCTGTTGACCGACGGGCGGCTGAGCAAGGACCCGGACCGGGTACCGGGTTACGTTCCGGGGCCGCCCGGGCTGAACCGGCATCTGGTCCACGCCGATCCTCCGGACCACACGCGTCTGCGGACGCTGGTGAACGCCGCGTTCGTACCCCGCCGCATCGCCTGTCTCGAACCGTTCATCGCGGACACCGCCGACCGTCTGCTGGACCGGATCGAGCAGGACACCCACGTCGACGTGATCGCGGCCTTCGCGGCTCCTCTCACCTTCCGGATGATCTGCGCGATCCTCGGTGTCCCCGGGGAACTCGACAACGCGGCCACCCGGGACACGCTCATGGCCACGATCGCACCCGATCCTGGCCGGGATCCGGCCCGGGTGGCACGAGATCTGCACGCCCTCCTCGACCGCCTGATCGCCGGAAAGCGAACGAGCGGCGAAAGCAGTGGTGTCGACCTGCTGGGCGCTCTCGTGCGGGCCGGCGACCACAGCGGGGCGATGAGCGAGGAGGAGTTGCGCTCGACCGCCTACCTCCTGCTGCTGGTCGGCCACGACACCACCATGAACCTCATCGGCAACGGCACGCTCGCGCTGCTCCGGAACCCGGACCAGGCGGCCCTCCTCACCGGACCGGAAACCGGCCCGGAGCTCGTCGGCACAGCGGTCGAGGAACTGCTCCGGTACGACTCCCCCGTGCGGGACGCGACCTTCCGGTGCGCCGCCGAACCGATCCGCCTGCACGGTCAGTTGATCGGCAGGGGAGACATCGTCAGCCTCGTGATCGGTTCCGCCAACCGGGACGAGTCCCGTTTCCCCGACGCGGACCGGCTCGTTCTGGGCCGGACTCCCCATGACCATCTCGCCTTCGGCCACGGCCCGCATTTCTGCATCGGTGCCGCTCTCGCCCGTCTCGAAGGCACGGTCGCCTTCCCCCGGTTGCTCGAACGGCTGGGCCCGGTGCGGCTCGCCAAGCCCTACGACGAACTCCCCTGGCGTCCGGCCCGGGTCATGCGCGGGCTGGCCGGACTGCCTGTCGTGCGGATCTGACCCGACCCTGCCCGAAGGCGCGCGTGGCCGCGGGCCCGCGCGCCGAACGACCCCCGACCAGGAGCACATCTCATGGACACAAGTGAACCCGTGGTGATGACGGCCGAACCACGCCCCGGCGTCCTGCTCATCACGTTGAACAGGCCCCACGTCCGCAACGCCGTCGACCGGGTGCTGGCCGCCGCCCTGGACTCGGCCCTCGCCCGGCTGGAGGCCGAGCCGTCTCTGGGTGTCGGCGTCCTTTCCGGGGCGGGCGGCCACTTCTGTTCAGGGATGGACCTCAAGGCCTTCCCGGACCAAGGCGTTCCGCTGATCGCCGACCGCGGGCTCGGCGGACTGACCCGCGCCCGGATCCGCAAGCCGCTCATCGCCGCCGTGGAGGGCGCGGCCGTCGCGGGCGGCTTCGAACTCGCCCTCGCCTGCGACCTCATCACCGCCTCCGACACCGCGTTCTTCGCCCTGCCCGAGGTCGCCCGTGGACTGATCGCCGCCGAGGGCGGCGCCGTCCGCCTCCCCGGCCGGCTCCCTTACCACGTGGCCATGGAGCTGTTGCTGACCACGACTCCCCTGCCGGCCGCCGACGCGGCACGGTACGGGCTCGTCAACCGGCTCACCCCCGAGGGGGGAGCCCTCGACGCGGCGATCGACCTGGCCGAACGTGTCCAGGCCCATTCCCGCGACGCCGTCCACATCACCAAGCGCATCGTCCAGGACACCCGCGGACTCGACGACCACACCGCTTACACCGTCCAGGATCCGCTGAGCGCGCCGGTCTTCACCACCCGCGCCGCCACCGAGGGAGCACGGGCGTTCACCGAGAAGCGACCCCCGGCCTGGAGCCGGTGAGCTGCGTGACGTCCGCCGCCGTCATGTCGCGGGCCGGCCCTCTCCCGGCCCGCCGCCCTGCCCGAACAGGCCGCCGGCCACCACGCCCCGGGTGGAGAACGTGACGGGTTCGCCCGGCAGGAAGTCTCCGGGCGGGATCCCGGGATGGTGGCCTTCGCGGGGCGACGGATGCTCCGAGCGGGGCCCGAGAGCCAGGCGGGAGACGATGCGGTAGCGGTCCCCGCGGTAGATCGAGTGGACGTACTCCACCGGTCGGCCCGAGGCGTCCGAGGTGAGGCGCTCGAACAGCAGCGCCGGGGACAGCTCCGGCACATCGAGCAGTCCCGCCTCGTCACGGGTCAGGACCGTCGGCTCGATCGACTGGACCGCCTCGCTCACCTGGATCCCGTGCCGTTCACCGAGGTGCTCGTACAGGTCGCCGTTCTCCAGTTCGTCACTGGTCAGGTCGGGCACCAGGCCGGCGGGGACGTGCAGGTACTCGATGGCCATGGGTGAGCCGTCGACGAGGCGGAGCCGGACCACGTACCGGATGTCCGCGGCCGGGGAGATGCGCAGCCTGCGGCCCACCCGGGCGCCGGCGGACATCGTGCTGAACTCCAGGAGTCTGCTGGTCCAGGTGCCCGCGGCCCGGGGCAGGCTGAAGTTCCGCCGGTCGGGGACGAGTTCCTGGGTGATCTTCTCGGCGGCCACGAACATGCCCCGTCCGTGCTCACGCACCAGGAGTCCGGCGACCACGAGTTGGTCCACGGCCGCGCGCAAGGTGGGCCGGGACACCGCGAGTTGTGCGCAGAGCGTCCGCTCGGAGGGGATGGCGTCGCCGGGACGGCGTTCCTCGATGAGTTCGAGGATCGTGTCCCGGACCCTTTCCCGCTTGAGTACCGCGCGGGAGGCGGCGGAATCGATCTCCATGCTGGACCCTCGCTCGTCGTCGGTGCCGGCCAACTGGTATGGCCCCTGACCCTAACTGGTCTGCTGGTCCCGGGGGTTCGCTTCCGGCGTGCTCGGCTCCACGGTGACGTATGCCGCCCGCTCTGGCCAACTTCCTTTGAATACAAGGGGGTTGACGGGCTCATTGGTCTATGCCACTTTTCAGGCGACGTCAACTGGTAAGACCCATCGGCCAACTGGTCAAGCACGGCATGTCTCCACGCGTTCCTGAGCACCCCCACCTCCCGCGGCCGGCGGGAGCCCATCGAAAGGAACCCCATGAGAAACCGCCCCCTCACAGGCCGCCGTCGCGTGGCCCTCGCCCTGTCGGCCCTGCTGGGCGGCACCGCCCTGGTGGCCGTTCCGATGTCCGCCCCCGCCGCCGCGGCCGGGGGCCTCACCGTCCAGTACCGCACCAGCGCGAGCGGCGCCACCGCCGACCAGAGCGAGCCCTGGTTCAAGGTGCGCAACACCGGCTCCACGACAGTGCAGTTGAGCCAGGTGAGGATCCGCTACTACTTCAAGGCGGACTCGGCGAGCGCCGGTTATCGCTTCGCCTGTTCCTGGGCCGTCAAGGGATGCGCGAACGTCACCGGCACGTTCGGCACCCTGGCCCACCCCACCGGAACGGCGGACCGCTACCTGGAGGTCGGCTTCACCTCCACGGCCGGCGCACTGGCACCGGGCGCCGACACCGGTGACATGCAGCTTCGCTTCTACCAGTCGAGCTGGCAGTCCGTGAACCAGGCGGACGACTACTCCTTCAACGGCGCGCAGACCTCGTACGCGGACTGGAACAAGGTCACCGCCCAGCTCGACGGAACCACCGTGTGGGGCACGGCGCCCGAGGGCAACGGCCCCACGGATCCGACCGACCCCACCGACCCGCCCACCGACCCGCCCGGAAGCGGCAAGGCGCTGTTCGACGACTTCGGCTACTCGTCGTCCACAGACCCGGCGATCTCCGCGCACGGCTGGAACGTCCGCTCCAACTCCGGTGGCCCTGGCGTCCCCGGCGCGACCTGGGACCCGTCGAAGGTGACGTTCCCCGTGGTGTCGGGCAATTCGGTGATGAACCTCCGGACGTCGACCTCGGGCACCGCCGAGTCCACCCGGCAGACCGAAGTCGTCTTCAAGAGCATGAAGTTCAAGAACGGCACCTACGCGGCGCGGGTGAAGTTCGCCGACGCGCCGCAGTCCGGCCCCGACGGCGACCACCTGGTGCAGACGTTCTTCACCATCAACGACCTCACGGCACCGATGGCCGACGACTACGCCGAGTACGACTTCGAGTACCTGCCCAACGGCGGCTGGGGCGAGACGGGCAACATCCTCTACACGACCTCCTGGGAGACGTACAACCCCGACCCCTGGCAGGCCGTCAACCAGCACACCGAGGCCCGCCAGAGCTACGCCGGCTGGCACGACCTGGTCCTCACGATCGACAGCAACAGCATCAAGTACTACATCGACGGACAGCTCTTCGGCACGCACGACGCCCAGTACCTGCCCGAGCGGCCCATGTCGATCAACTTCAACCAGTGGCTGATCGACCTCGCCGGGCAGACCTCGACCGGGGCGCGCGCGTACGACGAACAGGTCGACTACGTCCTGCACGTCAAGGACCAGGTGCTCACCCCGGCCCAGGTCGCCTCCAAGGTGACGGCCTACCGCAGCGCCGGCACCACGTTCGTGGACGAGGTGCCGGCTCCCTGACACGGCCGGTCCGAGTCCCACCCCCGCGCCCGGCCGGCGGCCGGGGGGGCGCCCCCCGGCGGGGACCGGCGCGAGGACGGCCGGGGCGTCGGACGGAAGCGGTCAGTGGTGGTGACCGGCTCCATGCCTCAGCCCGGCCAGTACCGCGCGGGCCATGGCCTCCTGGCCCGTGGCGTTGGGGTGGGCCGGAGCGGCGGGCGCGGTCGGGCGCAGGGGCTCGATCCAGCGGTCGGCGGGCGCCTTGCACATGTCGTGGCCCACCGTCGGCGCGTACGTGTCCACGAACTCGGCCCGGTTCAGGGCCGCCACCGCGCGCAGCATCAGGTTGAGCCGCTTGCCGGTGTCGCGCAGATAGGGGAAGTCCTTCGCGGCGAACGGCACCGTCGGGTAGCAGCCGCTGCCGTCGTCGGGCAGCAGGTCGGGGTAGCCCACGACGACCACGCGGGCGTGCGGCGCCCTGGCGTGCACCTCCCGCAGCACCCGGGCGACCTTGGGCGCCGTCTGGAGGATGTTCAGGGTGAGCTGGTCGTAGCCCGCGGCACCGTAGTACTGCTGACAGGGGTTGCCCGCGAGGTCCTTCGAACTGAGCCCGGCACAGGTGGCGATGATCGAGCCGAAGCCCATGTCGTTGCCGCCGATCTGCACGGTCACCAGGTCGGTGTCGCGTTTCACCGCGTCGAGCTGGGGTCCGTTGGTGCCCTGCGCCTTCCACATCTCGTCGGTCTTCGCGCCCGAACAGCTCACGTCCGTGAACTTGGCGACCTTGCGGGCGGCCGCGGTGATCGAGGGGTAATTGTGGTCGGAGCGCGCGCAGTTCGCGTCGATCTGCTGAGGTATCAGCGGCCCCGACGTGTACGAGTCGCCGAGCGCGACGTAGTTCACGCCATGCCCCGTGTGCCCTTGGCCCGCCTGGGCGGGGGCCGCCGCCGCGACGCCCGCGACGAGCGCGCAACTGCTCAGCGCGGCCCCCAGCGCCAGGGCGCCCCGCCGCCCTGGAACGGCGTTTTCCGGACGCGTGTGATCGTTCATCGTGCCCTCCCCTGAAACCGTGACAGCCTGCGGAACGGGTACCGGCGTCCCGCGGCGCACGGGATCGCGGCGCCGCGACAGGCCGGACGGCTCCTGCCCGGCAGACCCAACCTGGTCTGTATACCGGCCGGTAGGCCGCCGGAACAGGGTTTGATCGCCCTCCACTTGTCCATTTCTCGTCCACCGGCCGGCGGGTTCAGTCGGTCGCATGCGGTCTACGGCGCCGTCGTCGGCCGCGTGGACGAGGTGAGTGCGGCGTCCCCGAAGCGGATGGTGAAGTCGTCGAGGGTCACGCTGAACAGGGGCGGGCGTCGGCCCAACTCCCCCAGCGGGCCGTCCTCTTGCGCGGTCCAGCGGGCCCGGGCCGTCCGTACGGCCGAGCGTGAGCGGACGGAGCTGGTCTTCAGCGCGCCGTCGAGGGTCTGCGTGACGCGATAGGTGAGGGGCCAGCGGCCCGGCAACCGACGGCCGGGTTCGAAGACGGCACCGGCAAGGGCGCCCTCTTCCGTCGCTGCCGTGGCGCGAACTCCCTCGGCCGTCGCCGCCGTGGCGCGGACTCCCCCGACCGTCGCCGCACCGGTCCGGACACCGGCGGTGCTGTCGATGTCGAAGTCCGCCAACTCCTTCGGGATTCCCCACAGTTCGCGCCCGCCCGCCATCGAGGCGGCGCTGTCGACCCAGATGTCGGTGATGCAGACCCGCGGACGGCGGCCGTCCCGTACGAGCACGGCCCGGAGCAGTTCGTTGTAGTGCAGGACGCTGTCGTTCTCGTAGACGACCCAGGCGGCGCCGACCGCACCGCGCCCGGCGATGGTGACCGGCCGGGTGCCGTCCGCCACCGGGGGCAGTTCGCGGGCCGGCACCAGCCACAGCGACAGATACATCCGGCCGGCCAGATGCCAGGGTTCCTCGGGATAGCGCGTCACGGGGTGTCCTTTCCGGTGGGGGGTTCCGGCAGCAGCGCGGCCGGTGCGCCGGCGGGCACGGCGGGGTGCCTCGGCGGTACCGGGCGCACACGGCGGTAGGACAGGCCGGGTCCGGGCCGGGGGTCTTCCTCCCCCTGGTTGGGCCACAGGGCGACGGCCCGCTCGGCGAGGGCGGTGATGGTCAGGGAGGGGTTCACGCCGAGGTTCGCCGAGATCGTGGAGCCGTCGATGACGTGCAGGCCCGGATGTCCGTGCAGCCGGTGGTACGGGTCCACCACGCCGGTCTCCGGGTTCTCGCCGACGGCGCATCCGCCGATGAGATGTCCGGTGGTGGGGATGTCGAACAGATCGGCCCAGGTGCCGCAGGCCTGGCCGCCGATGCGCTCGGCGGCCCGGCGGGCCGCCCGGTGCCCGGCGGGTATCCAGGCCGGGTTGGGGGTGCCCTCGCCGGGTCGGCTGGTCAGCCGCCCGCGCCCGGTGATGCCGCGACGGAGGTACGTCGTCACGGAGTTGTCGAGGGACTGCATGACCAGAAGGACGACGGTCTGCTGGGACCAGCGGCGCGGATTGTGCAGGCTCGGCAGGTCCCGCAGGTTGCGTGCCATCGCGGCCAGACCGGTGAGGAGCCGGGACCGGCCGCGGACGGGGTCGACGAGCAGGGCGCCGAGCAGCCCGAGCAGATTGCTTCCCCGGCCGTACCGGACGGCTTCGACGTGCGTGTTCTCGTCGAGGTGCACGGAGGAGGTGATGGCGACGCCACGGCTGAAGTCGGTGGCCCTGTCCCTGGCCCTGACGCCGAGGATCGCCTCGGAGTTGGTGCGGGTCAGCAGCCCGAGGCGGGGCGACACGTCGGGCAGGGAGCCGCTCGCCCGCAGCCGGTGCAGCAGCCGCTGCGTCCCCAGGGCGCCCGCCGCGAAGACGACGTGCCGTGCGGTCAGGGTCCGTCTGCGGCGCGGCGGTCCCCCGCCCGTGCGTACCGAGGTGACGGCCCACACCTCGCCGTCCCGGGTGACGTCCGTGACCGTCCGCAGGGCGAGCACCTCGGCACCGGCGCGTTCGGCCAGGCCCAGGTAGTTCTTGGGCAGGGTGTTCTTCGCGTTGTGCCGGCAGCCCGTCATGCACGCGCCGCAGTGCAGACAGGCGTTGCGGTCCGGCCCCGCCCCGCCGAAGTAGGGGTCCGCGACGCGGGCGCCGGGTGCCGTGCCGGGCGGTCCGAAGTGGACGCCGACCGGCACGGCCCTGAAGGTGCCGGCGCAGCCGAGATCGTCCGCGGCGTCCCTGAGGAGCCGGTCGGCGTCCGTGAGCAGGGGATTGGGGGTGACGCCCAGCATGCGGCGGGCCTGGGCGTAGTACGGCGCGAGTTCGCCGCGCCAGTCGGTGATGCCGGCCCACGGCGAGCCCTGGAAGAAGGCTTCGGGCGGCTCGTAGAGCGTGTTGGCGTACCCGAGGGAGCCGCCGCCGACGCCCGCGCCGGTCAGGACGAGGACGTCGCCGAGCAGCGTCATGCGCAGGATGCCCGTGCAGCCGAGGCGGGGAGCGAAGAGGTAATCGCGCACATGCCAGGAGGTTCGGGGGAAGTCGGCGTCGGTGAAGCGGCGGCCCGCCTCCAGGATCCCGACCCGGTACCCCTTCTCGGTGAGGCGCAGCGCGCTGACGCTGCCGCCGAATCCGGAGCCGATGACGAGTACGTCGTAGTCGGGTGCGTCCATCAGGGCCCCTTCGGTACGAAGTCGGCGAGGACCGGGCCGATCAGGCGGGCGATGTTCGCGCGGCGGACCTCAGGGTGTTCGCCCGCGAGGCGTACCGGTCCTTCGAAGCCGGGCGTGTGGGCCGCGAGCGCGAGGTGCGGCAGCAGGACCAGCAGCAGGGAGAGCAGCGCGTCGACGTCGGCGCCCTTGCGCAGGTCGCCGGCCGCGACCGCCCGTTCGACGAGGGGGCGCAGACCGGCGAGGTAGAGGTCCTGCACCGGGGCGCGTACGGCGTTGCGGACGGCGGGGTCGAGCTCCATGTTGGTGGCCGCGGTGACCCCGCGTTCCAGTGGATGGCCGGCGAAGTAGTCGAACCACGCCTCCAGCGCGTCGGTGAGGTACCGGGAGAACTCCGTGGAGCCGTCGTATCCGTCCAGCCAGGGCTGCATGGCGGTGTAGACGCGCAGGGAGGTCTGTTCGGCCACGTAGGCGAACAGGTCGAGTTTGCCCTCGAAGTACTGGAACAGCGAGCCCTTGGCCACGCCGGCCTCGCGGGCGATGACGTTCAGACTTCCGGTGGAGTAGCCGTGGGTGCCGAACTCGTCCATCGCGGCGACCAGGACCCGTTCGCGCCGCACCGGTGAAAGGCGGGTCCAGGTGGAAGTGGGCATGTGTGCTCCTGCCGATGACCGGGCGGTCATGTGACCGCCCGGTCATGGTCGGTGCGGCGCGGACACCCTGTCAACGACGCCGACAGGAAAGGTGCCATGATCCGAACAGGCTCTGGGGGCAGGATCGTTGGGCTGACGTCGATCCGAACTCCTGCTCATGGCATGGTCATTGACACGGCGTGCCGGTGGACAGCAGCCTGTGACCACCCGGTCATGTGACCGGGTGGTCACCAGGGCGGTCACAAGAGGGAGCGGGCATGGAGAGGGTGTGCGTGATCGGGGCGGGCTCGTCCGGGATCGCGGCCTGCCAGGTACTGGCGGCGCGCGGGATCCCGTACGACTGCTACGAGACCGGGTCGGAGGTCGGCGGCAACTGGCGCTACCTGAACGACAACGGGATGTCGTCCGCGTACCGTTCGCTGCACATCAACACCTCGCGCCAGATCATGGAGTACGCGAGCTTCCCCATGCCGGAGGACGCTCCCGTCTACCCCGGCCACTTCCACATCGCCCGGTACTTCGACAGCTTCGTCGACCACTTCGGGCTGCGGCCGTCGATCGCCTTCCGCACCGAGGTGGTGCGCGTGGAACCCCTGCCCGACGGCAAGTGGAGTGTCGCGACACGCCACTTGGACTCCGGCGAGACCGCCGAACGGGTCTACGGTGCCGTCCTGGTCGCCAACGGCCATCACTGGAAGGCCCGTTGGCCCCGGCCGTCGCTTCCGGGAGCCGAGGATTTCACCGGCACGCAGACGCATTCGCACGACTACAGGACACCGGAGCCCTTCGCCGGCAGACGTGTCCTCGTCCTCGGCATCGGCAACTCGGCCTGCGACATCGCGGTGGAGACCTCGCGGGTGTCCCGGCGCACGGTCCTCGCCATGCGCCGCGGCGCGCACATCCTGCCCAAGTACCTCTTCGGTGTGCCCACCGACCATCTCACCGGCTCCTGGCTGGCGAGGGCCCCGCTGTCCGTGCAGGCACAGGGCCTGCGGCTCCTGCTGCGGCTCAGCCGGGGCCGCCTGAGGGACTACGGGCTGCCGACGCCCCGGCACGGGGTGCTGGCCGCGCACCCCACCATCTCCGACGACCTGCTCTCGCGCCTCGGCCACGGCGACCTCACCGTGAAGCCGGCTCCCGTACGGCTGGAGAGCGACCGGGTGACGTTCGAGGACGGGAGCACGCAGGTGATCGACGCGATCGTCTACTGCACCGGCTACGACATCGCGTTCCCGTTCCTCAAGGACGAGGTGATCGATCCGTCCGGCAACGACATCACGCTCTACCACCGCGTGGTCGCGCCGGACCGACCCGGCCTCTACTTCATCGGACTGGTCCAGCCCCTCGGCGCGATCATGCCCCTCGCGGAGGCGCAGTCGCACTGGGTGGCGGACCTGCTGGAGGGTCGGTGCGCGCTGCCCGGGCCCGAGCGGATGCGCCAGGAGTCCGACGATTACCGCGAGAGGCTGGCGCGCCGCTATGTCGCCTCGACCCGGCACACCATCCAGGTGGACGCACAGTCCTATCTCCGCGAACTGCGGACGGAACGCCGCAGGGGCGCGGCCCGGGTCCGGCGGGGCGCCGCCGGCCGCTGACGGTTCCGCCCCGGACGGCCCTCGCTCTCATCACGCGTGACCCAGATCACGTGCCCCAGGTGCATAGTGAGGCGCCCTCTGGCGTCTTTCCCCAGGTGTACGAGCCGGCAAGTACGGGGACGGGTGCGGATGGGACAGGCAAGAGCCGAGGGGACCGGCGGGTTCGACGGGTTCGTCGCGGCCCGTTGGTCGGCGTTGTTCCACCTCGCCCGCCTGCTCTGCGCGGGTGACCGGCACCGCGCCGAGGATCTGCTCCAGGAGGCCCTGGTCAAACTCTGGTTCGCCTGGCCGAAGGTGGCCGACGAGGCGCCCGAGGCATACGTACGGAAGGTCATGGCCCGCGCCGCCGCCCGCTCCGCACGGCGGCGGTGGTGGGGCGAGCGCCCCGTGGAGGTACTGCCGGACCTCGCGCACACCGGCGACGAGTCCGCGGCCGTGGTGGAACGGTCGCGTCTCGAAGCGGCGCTCGCCCAACTGCCGCCCCGGCAGAGGGCGGCCGTAGTACTGCGCTACTACCAGGACCTGCCCGAGAAACAGGTCGCGGAGGTCTTGGGCTGTCCGCTCGGCACCGCCCGTTCCCACGCGTCACGCGGTGTGGCGCGGCTGCGCCAGATCCTGGCGGATGTCATCGAGCCGGTGGGGTGAAGGAAAGAATGGACCACTTCGAGCGGGAGTTGGCGCGGATGATGCGCGACGCCCAGGAACACACCCCCTTCGAGCCCGCACAGCAGAACGGCCTCCGGAACGGCGTCCGCGTCCGCCGCCGGATCCGCGCGGCACAGCGGGCCGCGAGCTGCGTCCTGGCCGCCGCCGGGATCAGCCTCGGCCTGTTCCTGCTGCCGCACGCCCCGGACCGCGACCGTCCCCTCGGCCCCGTGCCGCGGCCCACCGACACCCCTGCCACCCCGTACGTCACCCCGTCACCGACCCCGTCGTCGAGCGGGACACCCACCGAGTCGGCCACCGGCACGGCCGAGAGCACCACCGGAACCTCAGGCCCCCCGGACTCGCCCACGCCGACGGAGAGTTCGACGTCGGTGACCTCCGACCCCGGGGACGGGGGAACGGCGACGACCAGCGCGCCCGCCACCGAGACGGCGACGCCGAGGGACACCCCGACGTCCTCGCCACCCGCGTCGGGCCCCGAGCCGTCCTCGGTCGAGGTCAGCAGCACCGGGTAGCCCGGCACGACGTCCGCGGGCGGCGCCGCCGTCCGCACCCGGCATCCCCATCCGCACTCCACAACGAGGTCCGGCCGTGAGCGTCTTCGGCCTGCCTCGCGACAGCGCACAGAACAGGACACACCATGACGAAGGCATTGCGGTGCGCCCCGACGGACCTCGAGGAATCCGACCGTGTGCCCTCGGACCGGCTCCCCGTCCGAGGCCCGGTCCGGCTTCCGTTGCCGGCGGACCACACGGAACCCGTTCTGGACGTGGTCGTCCCCGTGTTCAACGAGGAGACCGACCTGGAACCGAGCGTGCGCCGCCTGCACGCCCATCTGCGCGAGACGTTCCCGTACCCCTTCCGCATCACCGTCGCCGACAACGCGAGCACCGACGCCACCCCGCGGATCGCCGCCCGGCTGGCCGCCGAGCTGCCGGAGGCCACGTGGATACGACTCGACGAGAAGGGACGCGGACGGGCTCTGCGCACCGCGTGGTCCGGCTCGAAGGCGCCGGTGCTCGCGTACCTGGACGTCGACCTGTCGACCGAGCTGAACGCACTCCTGCCGCTCGTCGCCCCGCTGATATCCGGGCATTCCGACATCGCCATCGGCACCCGGCTGGCCCGCGGTTCCCGGGTGACCCGCGGCCCCCGGCGCGAGATCATCTCCCGTTGCTACAACGCCCTGTTGCGCTCCACGCTCGCCGTCGGCTTCTCGGACGCGCAGTGCGGCTTCAAGGCCGTCCGCCGGGATGTCGCCGAGCGTCTGCTGCCGCTGGTGGAGGACTCGGGCTGGTTCTTCGACACCGAGCTGCTGGTGATCGCCGAACGCGCCGGGCTGCGCATCCACGAAGTACCGGTCGACTGGGTCGACGACCCCGACAGCCGGGTCGACCTGGTCTCCACCGCCGTGGCCGACCTGCGCGGCATCGCGAGGATCGGCCGCGCGCTGGCCCGTGGCACGCTGCCCACCGCGCGCCTCGGGCGCGTCTCCGAGAGCGCGCCACCGGCCTCCCTGGCGGCCCAACTGCTGCGGTTCTGCGCCGTGGGCGCGCTCAGCACGATCGGGTACGTCCTGCTGTACACGACTCTGCGCCCGGTGACGGGGCCTCAGGCGGCCAACGCCTGGGCGTTGCTGGTCTGCGCCGTGGCCAACACGGCCGCCAACCGACGGCTCACCTTCGGGCTGCGCGGCCGGGGCGGCGTCCTGCGCCACCAGGCCAAGGGGCTGGCCGTCCTCGGCCTCGGACTCGCGCTCACCAGCGGCTCACTGGCCGCGCTGCACCACTGGACGCGCACACCGGGACGCTCCATCGAGATCCTGGTCCTCGTCACCGCGAACCTGGCGGCGACGCTGCTGCGGTTCCTCCTCATGCGCACCTGGGTGTTCACGACCGCCGCCCGGGGCGACGGCGCGGAAGGCGGGCACCGATGAACGAGCCCGGTCTCACGACCACGTGGGCCCGCCAGGCCGACGGTCCCCGGAACGCCACCCGTTGGCGCCCAGCGCCGCGCCCCGACGGCACACACCCGGACGGCACACGCCCGGACGGCGGCCCCGCCTGGCGGGAGCGACTGGGCCGGGCGGCGAGGCGGCACGGGCCGGTCCTCGCCCTGTACGGCACGATGAAACTCGTCGGCTTCTGCGTCTTCATGTACCTGCTGGACTCCTCCGGGGACTTCCGCCGGAAGAACCCCCGCTTCGGGGGCGGCGCCCACGTCTGGGACGTCCTGGCCACCTGGGACGGCTGGTGGTACCAGCAGATCGCCGCGCACGGCTACCATCCCGCGCTCGTGCCGGTGCCCGGTGCCACCGGCCTGATCACCCTGGAGGGCAACTCCGCCGCGTTCTTCCCGCTGTATCCCGCGCTGATGCGCCTGGTGTCCTCCTGCACCGGGCTCGGGCTGCTCGGCGCGGGCCTGGTGGTCTCCGTCGCCGCCTCGTTCGTGGCCGCGCTGGGCATTCACGCCGTGACCGCCCGTGTCAGCGGCCGGCGCGCCGGGCTGGCGGCCGCCGGGCTGTGGGCCGTGTGGCCCGGCTCCGGCGTGGAGTGGTCGGGCTACTCGGAATCCCTCTACGTCGCCCTCGCCGCCTGGGCCTGCTACGCCGTGATGCGCCGGAACTGGCTCACCGCGGGCCTCCTGATCTGCTTCGCGGGCCTCACCCGGCCGACGGCCACCGCGCTGATCGCGGCACTCGCCCTCGCCGCGCTCGTGGAGGTGGTCCGGCACCGGCGCGCGGTGCGCCGCTGGGGGGACCGCCTCGCCCCGGAAGGAGCACGGCGCCGGGACGCGGTCCTGCGCCCGGTAGCGGCTGTGCTGATCGCCCCCGTCGGCCTGGCCGGCTACCTCGGCTGGGTGGGGCACCGCATGGGCGACTACGGCGGATACTTCACGCTCCAGGACAAGGCCTGGGCCCACTCGTTCGACTACGGACGGCACACCGTCAAGGTGCTCTCGGCCCTCATGGTCGGCCACTACGACTACCTCTTCGCCTACCCCCACGAAGACGTCATCGCCGCCGGCACCCTCCTGCTGGCCCTGATCGCCCTCCCCCTGCTGGTCCGGCTGCGCCCGCCGCTCGTCCTGACCGTCAGCACCCTGCTGACCATGGCGCTCGTCCTGGGCAGCCAGCAGATCTTCGGCAACGTGTCCCGCTACCTGCTCCCGGCGTTCCCGCTCCTGATCCCCTGCGCCACCGCCATGCGCCGGCTCAGCACACCGGTCCTGTGCACGGTCCTCACCGTCGCGGCGCTCGCCTCGGGCTCCTACGCCGGTTACGTCCTGTTCGAGGTCGGCATTCCATGACGGGAAGCGCCCCGCACCTGGTCCTCGGTGCGGGGCACACGTTCCTGGCGCGGCGGGTGTCAGGCGTTCTTGGGCGCCGCCTGCTGCACGACCTCGAACGACCAGACCGAGGACCCGCTGGCGGCGGGCTTCGGGCGGTCGCCGCCGCCCTGGTGGGCCGACTTCATCGGGCCCTCCATCCACGCCTGGAACGACGCCTCGTCACGCCAGCGCGTGTACACCAGATAGTCGTCGGTGCCCTCGACGGGACGGAGAAGCTCGAACCACTCGAAGCCGTCGGAGCTCTCCACGGCACCGGCGCGCGAGGCGAAGCGCTTCTCGAGGGTTTCCCGCTGCTCGGCGGGGACGGTCAGGACGTTGATCTTGACTACGCTCATGCCTCCATCCTGCCGCACCTCGGACGGCGCACGGCTCAGGGGCCGTCCGATGCCCGGCCCGGACGGCCCCCGCGCCCGGTTCCGGCTCAGCCGGCGGTGAGGAGCTGGAGCGTGTCGATGACGCGGTTGGAGAAGCCCCACTCGTTGTCGTACCAGGCGACCACCTTGATGTGGCGGCCGTCGACGCGGGTGAGGGCCGAGTCGAAGATCGACGAGGCCGGGTTGCCCGTGATGTCGGACGAGACGAGCGCGTCCTCCGAGTATTCGAGGACGCCGGCGAGCGGGCCCTCCGCCGCGGCGCGGTAGGCCGCGAGGACCTCGTCGCGGGTCACGTCACGGGCCACGGTGGTGTTGAGCTCGACGATCGAGCCCACCGGCACCGGCACCCGGATCGAGTCGCCCGACAGCTTGCCCTCGAGGTTCGGCAGGACCAGGCCGATCGCCTTGGCGGCACCGGTCGTGGTCGGCACGATGTTGACGGCGGCCGCACGGGCCCGCCGGGCGTCGCGGTGCGGGCCGTCCTGGAGGTTCTGCTCCTGGGTGTACGCGTGCACCGTCGTCATGAAGCCGTGCTCGATGCCGGCGAGGTCGTCGAGCACCGCGGCCAGCGGGGCGAGCGCGTTGGTCGTGCACGACGCGTTCGAGACGATCGTGTGCGCGGCCGGGTCGTAGGCGTCGTTGTTGACACCGAACGCCAGCGTCACGTCGGCGCCCTCCGCCGGTGCGCTGACGAGCACCTTCCGCGCACCGGCGTCGAGGTGCGCTCCGGCCGCCTTCGCCGAGGTGAAGCGGCCGGTGGCCTCCAGTACGACGTCCACGGCGAGCTCTGCCCAGGGCAGTTGCCCCGGTTCACGCTCGGCGAGCACCTTGATGCGCCGGCCGTCCACGACGAGGGTGTCCCCGTCGACGGTCACCGGGCGGCCGAGCCGGCCGGAGGTCGAGTCGTAGGCGAGGAGCCGCGCGAGGGTGGCGGGCTCGGTCAGATCGTTCACCGCGACGACTTCGAGGTCCGTGTCGCGTTCGAGCAGGGCGCGCAGCACGTTGCGTCCGATGCGGCCAAATCCATTGATGGCGATGCGAGTCATGATGGGTGTCCCTTCGGCTCCCTCCAAGACTCGCGCGCGGTGCCGGGCGGCGACAGCGGCGAGATCGCCATGGTCCGCAAGGATCGCGCCAGCCGGCCGGGGGCGGTCCGCGGCGGGCTATTCGCCCTTGGTGAAGGTGCGCCGGTACTCGCTCGGGGAGGTGCCGAGGATCCGGTGGAAGTGCAGCCGCAGGTTGGCCCCGGTGCCGAGGCCCACGCCCGCGGCGATCTGCTCGACGCTCCACTGCGAACGCTCCAGGAGTTCGCGGGCCATGTCGATGCGGGCGCGCATGACCCATTGCATCGGCGTGTATCCCGTGTCCTCCGCGAAGCGCCGCGAGAAGGTGCGCGGCGAGACGGCCGCGTGCCCGGCGAGTGCCTCCAGCGAGAGTGGCTCGTCCAGCCGGTGCAGTGCCCATTCGCGGGTGGCGGCGAACCGTTCGCCCAGCGGTTCGGGGACGCTTCGCGGGACGTACTGTGCCTGGCCGCCGCTGCGGTAGGGGGCCGCGACCAGGCGGCGGGCCGCGTGGTTGGAGGCGGCCACCCCGAGGTCGCCGCGCAGGATGTGGAGGCACAGGTCGATTCCGGAGGCGGCGCCCGCCGACGTGAGCACACTCCCCTCGTCGACGAACAGGACGTTCTCGTCGACGTTGACGAGCGGGTGTTTCGCCGCGAGCGCCCGTGTGTAGTGCCAGTGCGTCGTGGCCCGCCTGCCGTCGAGCAGCCCCGTGGCGGCGAGCGCGAACGCGCCCGTCGAGATGGCCGCGAGGCGCGCGCCCCGCTCATGGGCCTCGATCAGCGCGGCGACGACGGCGGGCGGCGGCTCCTCGCGGTCCGGTGACCGGTAGCCGGGGACGAAGACGAGTTCGGCCCAGGAGAGTTGTTCGAGGCCGTGGGCGACGTGGTACGAGAGGCCGTCGCCGCCGGTCACGAGGCCGGGCTCCGCGCCGCACACCCTCACCTCGTACGGCATGCTCGCCCGGGTCGTGAACACCTGTGCGGCGATGCCGACATCGAGCGGCTTGGCCCCCTCGAGCACGAGAACGGCGACGCGGTGCAAGGGAGATGCCGACACGGTGAAGAGCGTAACCCCCTTCACAGGAGACACACACGCCGTGCGAGGATGCGGCTCCGGTATCGAATACCGGTGTAGAGGGGATCCCCATTGAAATCAAGGAAACTGAGCCGTAAGCGGCAACGCGCAACCATAGTCACCGCGGCGGCCGCCTCGGTCGTCGCGGGCGCAGCCCTGCTGCCCAACTGGTCCGCGGGCGCGGCGAGTGTCAACGCCGATCCCAAGGTGGACACGGCAACGAAGGCGACCTTCCAGCGGCTGGCGGACGCGGTCTTCACCGACCGTACCGACGCCCTGGTGGGCGACGACGGTTCGAAGCGGAAGACGTCGCGGTTCTCCGGCGACGTACGCCTGTCCTCGGCCCAGTCGCGTGCCGAGAAGTCCGCGCTGACGAAGCTGGAGAGCCGCAAGGCCCGTCTGGCGGAGCTCGGCGAGAAGTACCGTTCGGCCAACACCACGGTGTCGCTGGACCGTACGCGGGTGAAGGGTCGTAACGCCACGGTCGACGTCACCGAGACGACGACGCTGGCCTACGACAAGGCGACGGGCACCGAGCCGAAGACCACCGGCTTCGAGGCGCACCACACGCTGACGTTCAAGGCCGACCACAAGGGCGACTGGCAGCTCACGGGCGTCCAGGACACGGACGACGGGGTCGCGGTCAACCAGGTCGAGGCCACGACGTTCGTCGCCACGCCGATGACCGGTGACAGCACGCCGCCCTCGGCGACCCGTGCCGCCACCACGAGGCCGGCGCCGGCCAAGCCGAAGAACTTCACGGCTTCCGGCTACGACTACAAGGCGATGGCCGCGTACGCCGCGAAGTACTGGAAGAACTACAACCCCGCCTACCCGAACTTCAACGGGGAGGGCGCCGGCGGAGACTGCACGAACTTCGTCAGCCAGTCCCTGAAGGCGGGCGGCTGGAAGCACGCTCCCGGTTACGTGAACGACTTCCACAAGTGGTTCGGCAACGCCGACATCCAGTCGGACTCGTTCGTCGGCGTCAACGAGTTCTCGTGGTTCGCCCTGTCCTCGAAGCGGACCACCAACCTCGCGAACGTCTATCAGGCCGACGTCGGTGACGTCGTCCAGATGGACTTCAACAAGGACGGGTCCAAGGACCACACGATGATCGTCACGTACCGCAGCCCGCAGGGTGTGCCGTACGTGTCGTACCACTCGACCAACACCTACAACCGGTCGTTGGCGAGCGTCATCGCGTCGTACCCGAACGCCGCGTACTACGCCTACCGCACCTGAGCGGTCGCGTCCCAGGGGCGGGGGGGGGCGCCCAAACGGGGGGGGGCCCCCCCCCCCCCGGAGGGGGGGAGGCACACGCGGGGAGCGCC
>NZ_JBHYXD010000065.1:44223-51991 GCF_042751995.1 Streptomyces sp. NPDC059371
CGCGACATCCTCGACAGGGTCGCGGGGGGGGGGGCGGCGGGGGGGGGGGGGGGGGGCGGGCTGCGCTGCGCCGGGGGGGGGCCCCCCCCCACTGGGGGGCGCGCCCCCCACAGGGCTCGTGGGGGGGGCATCCCACTCGGCGGACCGGACCGGACCGGTCCGCCGTACGCGGCGACCGGAGCGCTCAGAGCCAGGTGGTGCCCAGCCAGACGGCCGCCGCGGCGGCGGCCAGCAGAACGATGTTGAGTCCGATCACGCGTGCCTCGCCGCGCGAGAGGTGGACGGCCGTGCCGCCGACCTGGATCAGGACGAGACCCGTCGCGGCGGCGACGGCGAGCCAGGGCGCGATCCCGGTGAGCGGGGGCAGGATCAGGCCTGCCGCGCCGAGGACCTCCAGCGTCCCGATGAGCCTCACCACCGGCATCGGTACGGTGTCGACCCATCCCATCATGGGCCGCAACTGCTCCTGGCTCCGCAGGATCTTGATGCCTCCGGCGTAGAGGTAGAAGGCCGCCAGCAGTGCTGCGACGATCCAGTAGGCGATGTTCATGGCGGTCCCTCGCACAATGGTTACCAGGCGTAAGTTGCCCCATGATGAGTCACTGTCGGGGGGCCCGCAAAAGGCACATGGATGTGCGCTACCCACAGGGAGTTGTCGTGTCGCAGTACCAGCACACCTGCATGATCCGAGGGGACGGCGGCCGGACGGTCCGCGCCGTCCTCGACCGGATCTGCGACAAGTGGACGCTGCTGATCGTGACGACCCTCGAACAGGGCCGGCTGCGCTTCACCGATCTGCAGCGGCAGATTCCCGGCATCTCGCAGCGGATGCTGACGCTGACCCTGCGGAACCTGGAGCGCGACGGCCTGGTGTCGAGGACGGCGTACGCGGAGGTCCCGCCCCGCGTCGAGTACGCGCTGACCCCCACCGGAGAGAGCCTCATTCCGCCGGCCCTCGCGTTGGCCGGCTGGGCGGTCGAGCACATCGCGGAGATCGAGGCCAGCAGGACCGCTTACGAGGACCGGGCGGGGTGATGCCGGTGGGGGCCAGGGGTGTCACCGCCGGGCTCAGCGCTGGAAGGCGGCCCCCAGGTGTGCGCCGGGCTCGGGCGCGGCGAGGGTGTGCGGTCCATAGCTCACCGATCCGGTCGCCGTGATGCCCGAGGCGGTGCCGGGGAAGACCCAGACACCACCGGAGCCGCTGTTCTCCTTCGGCGCCGACACGAGGACGTACCCGCCGACGACGGCGGTGCCGCCGCCGAACGCGTCGCCGTTCTCGGCCGTGCCGGGGACCCCGGCCGTGTTCTGGCTGAAGACCTGGACGGCACTGCCGGACAGGCCCGTCCGGCTCCCCCTCAGCACGGCGAAGGTGCCGGCGTCGGTCCGTCCGGCGTGGTCCTCTCCGGGCACCCCGGCGACGACGTCGGCGTATCCGTCACCGGTGACGTCCCCGACGGAGACGTCGGTGCCGAAGCGGTCGCCGCTCTCCCCCGTGCCGGGAACGCCCGGCGTGTTCTGACCGATCAGGGTGGCCCGCGCCGCGAATCCGCCGGGCGCGCCCCGCACGACGCCCACGAGCCCGCCGCCCGGGGCGGTGCTGCGGCCGAAGACGACGTCCAGGAGGCCGTCGTGGTCGATGTCGCCGAGGGCGATGCTGTCCGCGGACACGGTGTCGGCCGCGGCTATGAGCGGGCCCTCCGCGAAACCGCCCCTGGTGCCCCAGAGCAGTTGCAGCCGGGGCGGCGGCACCGTCCCGTCGTTGTCGGAGTCCCACGATCCCCTGCTGATGACGAGGTCGGTCTCGCCGTCGCCGTCGACGTCGCCCGCCGCCATGGCGTGGACGCGGACGTCCGCGTCCACGAGCGGGCCGGTGCGGGCCGGGACACCGGCACGGCTGATGGGCCCGTACCGCGTCTCGTACAGCGTCGCGAGGTCCGGGTGGCCGTCCCCGTTGAAGTCGCCGGCCCGGGTCACCCCCGTGCCCTCGCCGACGACGGCCGCCTCGACGAGCCCGCCCACGCTTCCCCACAGCACGGTCTGGCGTCCCACGTCACGGGCGCTGCCGACGTCCTCACCGGGGGATCCGACGACGAGGTCGGTGTAACCGTCGCCGTCGAGGTCCGCCGCGGTCAGGTCGCTGCCGAAGCGGTCGCCCGCCTCCGCCGTGCCGGGGATTCCGTAGCGGTTCTGGCTGATCACCTGGCGCTTGACGCCGTCGGGGCCCTGTCCCATGCCGTAGACGACGGTGAAGTATCCCGCCCCGGCCCGGCCGTTGACGGTGCCGCCGGGGGCGCCGATCGCCACGTCGGGGTATCCGTCACCGTCGAAGTCGGCACGCACCGACCCCGGTACGGCGGCGGTGGGGGCACCCGAGGGGGCGTTCGCCGGGGAGGCCACGACAGGGGCGGCGCCCGTGGCGGACAGGACGACGGCCGCGGCCGCGGCCACGGGCAGGCGGAACTTTCGCGAGGACAAGGCAAACCCCTTAGGACGGTGATCGTGCGCCGGGCGTCCCGACGCCCGGTGCCCGAGAAGACCCACACACGACACCGATGGTTGTACGCCACCCCTTCACCCCAGGTTCACCGCGATGCGACCGTCCGAGGAACCCGGGGTCCACGCGGAGGAACTGCGCGCGTTCCTCCGCCCCTGCCGGGCCGTGGCGGCCGACCGGCTGCCCCGCTCCACTTGACGAACCGGCCTCGCTCGCAGGATTACTCACCTATTCAACGACTTGGCATTGTTCACCATTCTGTCGGCGCCCTCCCGCGCCGGACCTCGCGACCCCGGGAGGAAGAACCCTGCGGATTCAATACGCGCGGGAACGCGCCGACCCTCACAATCGGAGGACGTGGGGCGCCATAACTCGCCAAGTTCTCCTGCTCCGTTGACGTGCCAAACAGTGGCTAAATATCATCGATCTGAAGTTCGGTTAGAGGTCGATTGATCTGCACGTCTCGCAATACGGGTCGATCCGGCCCCTTGCCGTGGCAATCGAACGTCACTGCTCAAACGGGGGATTCGTGGTATCAGTGATCGAGGCTGCCGGACCTTATCCGGCCCGTTCAATTTCGGAAGAATTCCCGGACGCCAAACACGGGTATGTCCGTCCTTTGATCTGCGGGCAGGTCGCAGACAACAGTTTTTTCGTGGCGAGGGGCATTCCGTGTTGTTCTTCTCCGTGCTAGGCCACGTCGAAGTACGGGCCCGTGACCGGGTGTTCCAGCTCGCCGGCGCCATGCAGCAGCTCTTGCTCGCGGCGCTTCTCGTCTCCAGAGGAGAACTCGTCACCGTCGACTCGCTCATTCTCGAACTGTGGGGCGGTGAACCGCCGTCCAAGGTGCAGAACGCGCTCCAGGCACAGGTGAGCCGGGTCCGCAGAAGCCTGGCGCTCCTCGAACCCGAACGGCCCGGATCACGGGTGATCACGACACCCTCGGGCTATCTTTTCTCGGTCGGCAGGCAGGAACTCGACGCCCATGTGTTCATGGACACCGTCGACCGTGTCCGGCGTGGCGTCGCGGACGGAACGCCGGCCGACCCGGCCCAGGACATCCGTGAACTGCGCCGGGCGCTGTCCTTCTGGAGCGGCCCGGTGTTCGGGGGGCTTCGCGTCGGACCGCTGTGCCAGGCCGTCGCGGCCCGGTACGTGGAGGCCAGGAACGCGGCGCTCACCCTGCTCTTCGAGCTGGAGCTGAGGACCGGCCCGCCCGACCGGATCCTTCCGGAACTCGCCGAGGCGTACGAGCAGAACCCCACGAACGAAAAGCTCTGCATGCTCCTCATGGGGGCGCTCTACCGCTGCGGACGCCAGCGCGACGCGCTCGACGTCTACCGCAAGTGCCGGCGCACCCTTGTCGACGACCTGGGCGTCGAGCCGACGCCCGCGCTGCGCCGGTACGAGAAGGCCATCCTCACCCACGACCCCGAGCTCTCCCGCGAGCCCGTGGGACAGGGCGGCCGGATGGGGATGTGAGCCGCACCGCGTCACGGCACGGCCACCGTGACGCGAAGGCGTGAGCAGGCCTGATCGAAACGGTGGAGCACGACGTCCACCACCTCGGGGGCGTCGCCGAGGACCGGCGCGACGACATCCGCCCGCGCGGCGCCCCGCACGATGCGGTCGGCGAGGAATCCGGGGGCGAGGACGTACGGGGCGACGGCCACGCGGGCACAGCCCGAAGCACGCAGCCGGCGAACGGCCCAGGCCGTACCGGCGCCGTCCGGGCGGGAACCGCCACCGGACGGCGCCGCGTCGGCGGGCAAGGAGGCGAACGCGGGCCGCACGGCGCACCAACCGGTGTGCCGCCACTCCCGCGCGATGTCCGCGATCACCGCGTTCGCCTCCCGATCGGAGGTTCCCGCCGAGGCCAGCACGACCCCGGTCGAGGACTTGTCGCCGGGCGTCAGCCCGGCCTCGTACAGCCGTCGTTCGAGGGCCCGCGACAGCGGTGGTGCGGGTCCGAGGACCGCCGCCCGCTCGATCCGCAGCTCCGGCGGCGCCCGGCGCAGCAGCGCCGGGATGTCCGCCCTGGCGTGGACGGCACGGCTCAGCAGCAGCGGTACGGCGACGACCTCACGGACCGCCTCCTCCCGCCGTGGCCCCGCACACGGTACGTCCGCCGCGAGCTCCGCCAGCACCTCGGGCACCGAGGGGCCGGTGAAGTCCAGGAACCCGATCTCCACCCGCAGTTCCGGCCGCCGGGCCCGCACCCGTCCTACCAGCGCGCGCAGTGTTCCCGCGTGCCGGGGATCGCGGCTGCCGTGCGCGACGGCGAGCAGCACGGGTGGCATCGGTGTCACCCCGCCCGTTCGACCAGGCCGCGGCTGCGCAGGACGCGCCGCTCCAGGGGTGAGAAGACCAGCACGTCGATGCCGATCCCGACGAGCAGGATCAGGATGATCGTGGCGAGGACTCCCGACATGTCGCTGTAGGTGCGGAAGTTCTCCAGCAACTGGCCGAGCCCGGTGCCGAGATCGGGTGAGCTGGCGATGAGTTCGGCCGCCATCAAGGAGCGCCAGGCGAACGCCCAGCCCTGTTTGAGCCCGGCGAGGAATCCGGGGAGCGCGGCGGGCAGCAGCACATGGCGGACCGAGGCGAGCCCGGTGGCACCGACGACCCGGCCCGCGCGCAGATACAGCGGCGGAGTCTGATCGAGGCCGGCGACCAGTCCGTTGGCGATGGAGGGCACCGCGCCGAGCAGGACGACCGCGTACACGGTCGCGTCGGTGAGCCCGAACCAGATCATCGCGGCCGGTACCCAGGCCACCGACGGCAGCGACTGCAGCCCGGACAGGATCGGCCCGATGGCCGCCCGGACCGGTCTGATCCGCGCGACCGCGAGACCCAGCGGCGTCCCGATGACGATCGACATGCAGAAGCCGAACACGCCGCGGGAGAGGCTGGTCCACACATAGCCGAAAAGCGTGCCCTCCAGCCACATCTGCCGGATGGACCGGGCCACGTCGAGCGGTCCGGGCAGGACGTGATCGGGCTTCAGGTCCAGGGCCGCGGCGAGCTGCCACGCGCCGACGATCAGGACGACGGTGCACAGCGGTGGCAG
This sequence comes from Streptomyces sp. NPDC059371, assembly GCF_042751995.1. Taxonomy (NCBI): domain Bacteria; kingdom Bacillati; phylum Actinomycetota; class Actinomycetes; order Kitasatosporales; family Streptomycetaceae; genus Streptomyces; species Streptomyces sp. NPDC059371. Next base: position 49,788 of record NZ_JBHYXD010000065.1, read on the forward strand.
TACGGTCGCGAAAATCCGGCGCGCGACGGGCGCCCGCGTGGCCGCGGCCGGTCTCTCCAGCGCGTCGAGTCCCGCTTCGAGCCCCGCGAGGTCGCTCGTGTCCTCGGTGTCACTGCCTGCCATGGCTGCGGATCTCCCCTCGCAGTTCCTCGGTGATCTCCACGGAGAGTTCGGCGACCGCGGCGTCCTCGATGCGGCGCGGCTGCGGGATGTCCACCGTCCATTCGCGGGCGATGCGCCCGGGGCGGGAGGTGAGCAGCACCACGCGCTGGGCGAGCCGCACGGCCTCGCGGACGTTGTGGGTGACGAAGAGGACCGACAGTCCCGTCTCCGCCCAGACGCGGGTCAGTTCGTCGTGGAGCACGTCCCGGGTGATCGCGTCGAGCGCCGCGAACGGCTCGTCCATGAGGAGCAGCCGGCTGTCCTGGGCGAGCGCCCGGGCGAGCGCCACGCGCTGGCGCATACCGCCGGACAGCTCGTGCACCCGCTTGCCGTACGCGCCCTTGAGCCGGACGAGTTCGAGCAGCCGCTCCGTCTCGGGGCGCCGCTCCGCCCTGGTCATCCCCCGCATGCGCAGAGCGAGTTCGATGTTCTTGCCCGCGGTCAGCCAGGGGAAGAGGGCGTGTTCCTGGAACATCAGGGCCGGGCGTCCGCCGGGCACGTCGATCGTCCCGAGGGTCGGTTCGTCGAGCCCCGCGACGAGGTTGAGCAGCGTCGACTTGCCGCACCCGGAGGCGCCCAGCAGGGTGACGAACTCGCCGGTCGCCACGTCGAGGGTGATGTCGTCCAGCACGGGCCGGCCCGCCTGCCGGCCGAACGTCTTCGACACGTGGTCGATGCGCGCGGCGGGCGGCGTCGCGTCCCGGGCGGACTCAGGGGTCCGTCGGACGAGGTGGGTGGCCATACGGTCGCCTTCCGGTCAGCCGGCGCCGAGGCCGGCGTCGTCGACCGCGGGCCGTCCCGCGGCCTGGAGGGCCTTGTTGAGAGGCCGGAGGTCGTAGATGCGGTCGAGCAGCGGGTCCTGGAGCAGACCGGCCGCGACCGCGTGGGCCGCTTCGTCGCGCAGGGTCGCGGCGAGCGGATCGTCGAGGATCCGGACGTGGTCGAAGGCCATGTCCAGGACCTTCGGCGGCAGTTCCGTGCCGGAGTCGGCCTTCAATTTCCGGCCGACCGCGGTCTTCGCCTGCCGGGGGTGGGCGTTGATCCAGGCGTTGGTGCGCACCGAGCCGCGCAGCAGCGCCTCGACGACGTCCGGGTGCTTCTTCAGGAACCGCTGGGACACGATCATGTTCGTGATGACGAACTGCCCGTCCTTCCAGAGCGACTTCTCGTCCACCAGGACCTTGCCGCCGGCCGCGACCAGCCGGGCGGCGACGGGCTCGGGCACCCATGCCCCGTCGAGATCGCCGCGTTCGAAGAGGATGGGGATCTCCTTGTTGTCGACGCGCTGGACCTTCACGTCGCCCCGTCCGCTCCTGGCGTCGACCTTGTAGCCCTGTCGTGCGAGGTAGTCGAGGAGGGCCACGTCCTGGGTGTTGCCGAGCTGGGGCGAGGCGATCGTCCTGCCCTTGAGCGCGGCCGGGGAGCCGATCTTCCGGGGGTTCACCACCAGGGAGACGCCGCCCGAGGCGGAGCCCGAGATGATGCGCAGGTTGGTCCCGTCGGACTTCGTGTAGCCGTTGATGGCGGGCGAGGGGCCGATCCAGCCGACGTCGATCGCACCCCCGTTCAGCGCCTCGATCTCGGCCGGGCCGGCGTTGAACGCCTGTGTCCGGATCTTCGTCCCGCCCAACTCCTTCTGGAAGAAGCCTTCTTGCAGGCCGACCAAGGCGGTGGCATGGGTGATGTTGGGGAAGTATCCGATCCGTATCCGGTCCAGTCCGCCGGTCTTCTCGCCGGTGGCGAGGACGGCCGGCCTGTCCATGTCCTTGCCCTGGGAGCCGTAGCCGCAGCCGGCGGCGGCGAGCACGGAGAGGACGGAGAACGCGACGACCGGTAGTCGTCCGGAGGAGCGGATGGTGAGCGGGGCTGGCACGGCGACTCCCTTTCCTCACAGGCCGGTCGGACTCGTCGGAGGGCGGTGCGGATGTGTGGTGAAGGCGGGTCCCGCCATTCCCGCGGTGAGGGTGGTGCCGTCGGCGGGGTCGATGAGGATGAAGGCGCCGGTGCGGCGGGAGTCGGCGTAGGAGTCGAGCGGGAGGGGT